>NZ_JBNNPF010000008.1:0-217228 GCF_050275515.1 Streptomyces sp. NPDC004126
AAACGCCGGCGGGGCTGTCTATAGCCCGTCCGGCGTTTGAGGACCGGGGTCAGGGGCGGAGCCCCTGGGAACGGTGGAAGGGCGGGTAGGGGACCAGCCCGCGCAGCGGCCCACCACCCGCACACGCCCACCGGCAACGGCCAACCGAACCGCCCCCGCCCCGCACCCGACGGCCGGAGGCCGGCGCAGCGGCGCGAAGCCGGGGAGGCCGCCCGCGGCCGAGCCGCGCGAGCGGCGCGTTAGGAGGAGCTGCCGCGATGGGAGATGGCTCGGGCTGCCGCCAGTTCGTGGTGGACCGGGGCCAGGACGCCGCCTTCGTCGGGCTCCGGCGGCGCGTCCACGCGAACCGGCATCGGGTTGCTGCGCACGCGCTCGGCGAGCTCGCGGAGCTGCCGCGCGATCCGGTCGACCTCGCCCGCCGCAGGCGGCTCGGCGCCGTGGTTGACGCGGACCCGGGCGGCGGTGGTGGCGTCCACGATGCGTTCCACGGCCACCACCAGCGGCCACCACGCCGCCGCCCGGTTCCCGGTGGGCGGCGGTTCGGTCAGGGCCCGCTGGAACTCGCTCCGAACCCCCGACAGGTCGCGGTAGATCCGGCGCCGCGCCTGGAGGCGGGACTGCCGGGCGGCCCGCAGCTCGGCGTCGTCCGCGACGGGGGCGAAGGCGCGTTCCACGTAGCGGGCGGCGTCGTCCACGGCGTCGGCGAGCCGGTCCCCGATGCGGGTGTGCCAGCTCTCGGGCCACAGCAGGTAGCCGGCGACCAGGACGATCGCGCAGCCGATCAGGCTGTCGAGGAGCCGGGGCAGGATGAGGTCGAAGCCCTCGTGGTTGAGCTGGTCCGACAGCAGCAGGATCACGGGGGTGATGGCCGCGGTCTGGAAGGCGTACCCCTTGGCGGAGAACACGGGGATCAGCGCGGCGAGCACCATCATCACCGGTACGTCCCACCAGCCGCGCGGCACCTCGGAGAGGACGGCGGCGGCGAGGACCAGCCCGGCCGCCGTGCCCAGGGCGCGCAGGACCGCGCGGGAGAAGACCGAGCCGAAGTCCGGTTTCAGGACGAAGGTGACGGTCAGGGCCACCCAGTAGGAGCGTTCCACCTCGATCAGGGAGACGAGGGACTGGGCGAGGCCGATGCACAGGGCGAGGCGCAGCCCGTACCGCCAGGAGGCCTCGGACAGCATCATGTCGCGCACCCCGCGCCGGGCCCGGACGCGCAGTGCGGCCGGCCGGCCGAGGCGGTCGTCGACGTTGTACGGGTCCGGTTCGGCGAGGTGCACGATGGCCGCCGCGTGCCGCAGCGCGGAGTCGATGGCCCGCTCGGACGGGGTGTGCGGGGCGGGCAGGGTGAGGACGGGGGTTCCGGTGCGGCCGTCCTCGACGGCCGCGGCCAGCTCCCGTACGGCCGCCGGGATCTCGGCCGGCAGCGGGCGGCCCCGCAGGTGGGCGGCGGGCGCGGCCTCCGCGATCGGGATCAGCACGTTCAGCTGGGCCAGCATCCGTACCAGGGAGGGGCTGCGCCCGTGGACCCGGGCCCGGCGGCCGAGGACGAGGTCGTAGGCCTGGTTGAGGGCCTGGGTGACCTGTTGGCGGCGTTCGTCGTAGACGTCCTGGGGTCCGCCGCAGGCTTCGAGGGCGTCGGCCAGTGCCCGGTAGGTGGCGGCGACGGCGGCCCGTTCGGGCTGCCGGCCGCGCAGGGGCCAGGCCAGCAGGGTCAGTGCGAGCACGAACAGGCCGCCGGCGGTGAGCAGCAGCGGCGCGGTCCACCAGGGCCGGGGCATCGGCAGGCCGGCGCCGACGACGGCGTTGAGCAGGAGCAGCAGTCCGGACACGGAGGCGACCGTGCCGATCGAGGAGACCATCCCGGAGACGAGGGCGACGAGGGTGAGGACGGCGACGGCGAGCCAGCCCTGCCCGTAGACGAGGGTGCCCACGGCCACGCCGACGGCGCCGAAGGCCTGCGGGACGGCGATGTTCAGGACCCGCATCCGGTAGGCGTCGGCGGTGTCGCCGAACACTCCGGCGAGGGCGCCCATGGAGACGAGGGCGCCGTACTCGGGCTCGTCGACGGCGAAGCCGACGGCGAGCGGGACGGCCATCGCGATCCCGGCGCGGGCGGCGGCCGCCCAGGGGATCGGTGCGCTGCTGGGCCGCAGTCCCGCGAGCAGCCAGGTGGGGGGAGCCAGGGGGTGGGTCCGGGGTCGCCCGGACGGTATGTGCTCGGTGCGTCGTTCGGTGGTCATTCCGCTTCCGTGTCGCCGCTCGCGAATCGGTCGTTCTGGGGAGTTCTGCGGAGGATGGGTACCTTCCGAGCTTATGGGGTGCGGCGTAGCCGGCCCACCAGCCATGCGGCGAGCGCGGTGGCCAGCCCGAGTGCGAGCACCACCCACGCTGTGGTCCGCAGGAAGGCGGTGAGCGCGTCGTACACGGCAGCGGCGGCGGGCCGGTCGACGTCGGACGGCAGGTCGTCGAGCGTGATGCGGCGGCACACGCCCACCGCGGCCCACAGCAGGACGGCGCCGACCGCGAGTCCGGCTCCGGTGGCGAGGACGGCCCGCCGGCGCCGGACGGCGACGGCCACGGCCGCCACCGCGAGGAGCACGGTCAGTACGGGAAGCCAGACTCCGGCGATCTGGAGCACGTGGAACCCCTCCCGGAGGGCGCCGAGGTTGTCGTATTCCATGACCTTCACGGAGAGGTGGGTCTCCGGGATGCGGTCGGCGAAGGGCACGCCGTCCGCCATCAGCTCCTCCTTGACCTGCGCGATCACGGGCGCGAGGTCCACGGTGACGGCGTCCCCGTGGCCGGTGTTCAGGGCGTCGAGGAAGGCGGTGTGCGCGGCTCGGTTGGCCGTCTCCCAGGCCGTCCGGTAGGCGGGGGTGCCGGCGAAGGACCGCAGGGCGTCGGCGAGGAGGGCGTCCACGGCGCCCTGGAAGGGGCCCGCGTCGATCTGCCCGGAGAGGGCCCGGGTGGCCTGGGTGACGACCACTTCCTGCACGGCCGGGTCCTTGGCGAGCGGGGCCATGGCCGCGGTGTAGTGGTCGGCGTCGCCGAGCCGGCGGTCGGCCCAGTACGCGACCGCGCTCGCGGGCACGAGCAGGGCCACGAGCACGATGAGGGCCGCCGACAGGTAGGTGCGCACGTCACCAGGGAAAGCCGGGTGCCGTGCGGGGCGCCACCGCTGCTGCTGCGTCCGGGGGCCCCGATTCCCTCGGGGAGCGCGGTGCGCACCGCCCGGACGAGTGATCCACTTGCCGCTCCCGGGTGCCGGGTGTGCCCTTGAGGGTGGAAGAGAGGAGCCCCGCCATGGCACATGCGGCACCCACCGCCCCCCGGCGGCACCGTCCGATGACGTCGGCGGACGCGGACCGGCACACCGACCGGAACCGCCTGATCCGCGCGCTGCTCATGGGCCTCGTCTACGGGGTCTGGGCGGCCTTCATCAAGCGCCAGATGGGCCCGGTCGACGCGGGCAACGTGTTCTACGGGATCCTGTGCGGCGTGATCTTCGCGGCCGTCATGTTCACCCTCGCGCGGGTGGGCCCGAAGCTGAAGCGGGAGCTGCACGCCGCCTCGTACGGGGTCTTCGCCGGCATCGCCGCCGGCTACCTCCACAGCCTGACCAACGAGTCCGTGCTCCGCGCCACCACCGTCGGCCTCTTCGTGGGCATCGGCGTCGGGCTCGCGGCCTTCTACCGGTACTACACGCGGGAGGACTGAGCGCCGCGCGTGGGACCGGCGCCGGTCCCCGCACCCACTGGGAGGGTGCGGGGACCGGCGCCGCCGTGTGCCGTCCGGCGTTACGCCGCCGAACCGGCGGGCTGGTCCTGCTGCGGCTGCTCGCCCGCGGAAGCGGACTCGGGGTCGCGCCCGGCGGTGGCGGGCTGCGGGACGGTCCGGTCGGCGGGGGTCCGGTCCGCGCGCGGGCGGTCCTGGCCCTCCTTCCGGGCCGGCGGGGAGAAGCGGGCGGCCTCGGCGCGGAGCATGGCGTTCAGGGCGGCGTACGGGTCGATGGGCATGGCGGAACCTCACGGTGCTTCGGGGGGTGTGGGGGGTCGCGTACGCTGCTCGGCCCGCTCAGCAGCGCAGGACCACACTCCGTGCCGCCAGCCGGGGCAGGACCGGTGAGGCCGTTCCGTACGAGGCCGCGCGGGCGGGCTCGTACACGTGTTTCACGTGAAACATCCGCTGCGGCAGCCGCCGCGCGACCGGTGCGGTGCGCGCGACCGTCCGCAGTGCCGAGCGGCCGACGGGATCCCCGGCCGGCTCCGACTGTCCCTCGGTGGGGTCGGCCGGCGCCGAGGAGCCGGGGCGCGGCTCCGCGCCCGCCGTGGCCGTCGCCGCCGGACCGACACCGAACAGGCACAGCAGAGCGACGCAGGCCACCGTCAGGGCCCGCGCCAGCGCCGTCCGCGCGTACCGCGCACTGTTCATGGGGCCTGCATGCCCCGACACGCCCGGCAACTTTCCGCGGACACCCGAGAAGCCCCCGACCGGGGGACGAAGTCACCCCCCACGGCTGACTCGGCCGGTGCGCCGCGGCCCCGTCAGCCGGGCCAGGACGGAGGTTTCGCCGCTGACCAGCCGCAGCCGGGCGAGGCCGGTGTCCCCGGCCGACGCCGTGACCGCGTGCGGGGAGACCCGCTCGACGGTGAACACGGCCGTACGGTGGTCCGCGCGGGGGATCTCGATGACACGGCCCCGTCGCAGCCCGGCGAGCGGGAGCCCGTCGCCGGTGACCACGGCCGTGCCGGCGGAGCCCGGGGCCGGGCCCTCGGTGTCCCAGCCGGCCGCGCCGCCGCCGTCCTGCGGGCCCCCGGCCAGCGGGAGGTCCACGCCCAGGCTGGGGATGCGCAGCCGCAGCGGCCGTGCTGCCCGCATCGGCGGCACGGCCACCGTCCGGCGGTCCGCGGCGGGGCCGTGCACCCCGGACTGCTCCAGCCCGCGGACGAGGCGGCGGTGCCCGGACAGGCCCAGCGCCCGGGAGGGCAGCGCGTCGGTGACGCTCGCGGCGGCGGGCTCCGCGCCCGAGCTGTCGCGCAACAGGGCGATACCGGTGCAGAGCAGAGTGGCCGTCAGTGCGACGGCGGCCCACCGGGCGCGGGGCATGGCGTTCCTCCTGTCCGGCTCGGGCGGCCGGTTCCTGGGAGCAGTGGACCGCTCCCCGCTCGCCCGCACATCGCCGCCCGTACCGGAAATGACGGCGCGTCACGTCCCTCCCGGGCCTCGGCGTCCGCGTCCTCGCAGCTGGCGGCGGGTGCGCGGGCCGTACGCGCCCGATCGGGCCGCTACCCCCGAACGGGTGAGGAGGCGACCGGCTGGAGCGGCCGGGCCGGCCAGTCCAGCAGGCGGGCGCCGATCACGGCCGTCTGGAGGGTGTACCGCTGCACGGGGTCGCCCGGGTCGGTGCCCGTCAGCCGGTGGATCCGCTCCAGCCGGTAGGTCAGCGCCCGCACGCTCAGGTTCAGCCGCCGGGCCGCCTCCGCGGCCACGCACCCCGAGTCGAAGTACGCGGTCAGGGTGTCCAGCAGGGGTGCCGCCCCGCCGCGCCCGGCCCGCAGCGGCCCGAGCGCGGCCAGCACCAGCTCGGCCATCGCCGCCCGGTCGCGGGTCAGTACCGGGAAGACCAGCAGGTCGGCGGCGCGCAGCAGCGGGCCCCCGAGTCCGAGCCGGTCCGCGACGCCGAGCGCGTCCAGGGCCTCCGCGTACGAGGCCGCGGCCCCGCCCGCGCCGGGGTGCGGGCGCCCGAGCGCGACGAGCCCCCGCCCTTCGGACTCCGCGTGGGCCAGCCGTGCGAAGCGGACCGGGATGTCGTCCCGCCCGCCCGGTGCCACGCAGACCAGCCGGCCGTCCTTGGTGGCGATCAGGAAGTCCCGGTCCCCGAAGCGGTCGGCCAGGGCCGACTGGAGCCGGCGCTGCTCCGGGCCCCCGTCCTCGTACGGTCCGGGGTCGTGCGCGACGGCCACGGCGTGCGCCCGCAGCGGGTCCAGGCCGAAGCGGGCGGCCCGTTCGCCGAGGCGGCCGGGGTCGCCGCCGCCGAGCAGCAGGTCGTCGACGAACTCCCTGCGGGCGGCGGCCTCCCGGTGTGCGGCCGGCCCGTGGGCTGCCTGCTCGTACCCCTCGGCGAAGGCGTCCACGGCCTGCTCCACGACCGTCAGCAGGTGGTCGGGGGCGAGGCGTCCGCCGATGGCGGTGCGGGTGGCGGCGAGGTGCGCGCCGATCAGGCTCCGCAGCCCGAGACCGGCCCCGGCGGCCCGCTCGCCGAGTGCGCGGCGGGCGTCGAGTTCCTTGAGGGCGGGGGGCCGGCCGGTGGCCGACGCGTCCGCGAGCATGCGTACGTACCCGTCCAGATACTCCTCGGGTATGTCCCGCCCTGACCCCACACCAGCTCCCCGGTCCGCTCCGCTCGAAAAAGGACCGCCATTCTCCCCCGGACCAAGATCAACTCGATCGGGAGGGCGTCGTTCCGGGCGAAGGGACGGGAGTTGAGGAGGGGTCAGACCACCACGAACGCCACCGCCGCCGCCCCCATGAGGGCGGCGGCGAGGTGCATCGCGGGGTGGCCGTAGTCCCCGAACCAGAGCTGGCGGGCCAGCCCGCCGAGGGCGGCCAGGGCGCTGATCACGCCGATCTGGGCGAGGAGGGTGGCGGCGGTGAAGGGGGACAGGGCCAGCAGTACCGAGTTCAGCCAGAACGGCGCGGCACCGGTCCAGCCCCGCCATTCCCGGATCGCGTACTGCATCGCCGGATCCCACCTCCACACCCGTCACACGCGCAACAGGTGTCGCGCTCAACTCGTCGGCTGTACAGCCTCCTTGGGTGCGGCGGCCGGGGCAAGAGCGCGTTCGGCTAGAAAACCGAAGGCCAGGCCGAAAGTCGTCCACAGCGCTGTCTGGATGGCCAGCGACGCGAGACGGAACTGCCAGATCAGCGCGGCCGGGAAGTCGGCGGGCACTTCGTTGATCCCGGGCAGCAGCGCGTACGAGAGGCCCACCGCCGCCACGAAGGCCAGCGCGGCGACCACCGAGGCGTTCCAGTTGCCCAGGCGCGGCGCGAGCCGCCGCCCCAGGATCAGCGCGGCCGCCGCCAGCAGCGCGCTCAGGGCGATCATCAGCAGGTAGAGGGCGGTCCGCCGGGCGGCCGTGTCGGGGTCCCCGACGGCCGGCGGGTTGGCGGGGTACTTGAAGAACGGCACCAGGGTCACGGTGACGAACAGGGCGCCGGTGACCAGGGCCGCCGTGGCCCGGGCGCCGAAGCGGCCGATCCGGCCCAGGGCGAAGCAGTAGACGAGCGCGGCGATGCCGCCGAGGGCGACCCCGTAGAGCAGGACGCCGGTGCCGAGGCCGGCCGTGGCCTGGAGGGCCCGGCTGACCGGGGCGTCCTCGGCGCCGTGGTCATGGCCGGCCGCGAGATGGCCGGCCTCCTCGATGGCGATCGCCGCGTCCACCTTGGACTCGCCGAGGAGGTACGCGACGAGGAAGGCGGCGACACCCGCGAGCAGGCCGGCCAGCATGCCCCGCACCAGCAGGACGCGGGGGGAGACGGTGTTCACGCATGACCCCTTGAGTGATCCGAGTGATCCGAGTGATCGTGAGGGAGATCGGAAGGGGGTCAGTGGCAGGGGAAACCGAGCAGGTGGCGGCCGTCGTGCAGCCACTCGTGGACGGTCTCGCCCTGGAACACGGCGGTGGCGCCCTGCTCGATGCCGACGAAGTACAGCAGGACGAGGGCCAGGACCGCGGCGAAGGCGGCCCAGGGCGCCAGCGCGGAGAGGGAGATGGGGGCGATGGTGGCGGGCGCCGAAGCGGACACGGCGGTGTGGGCCATTGCAGAACCTCCAGGGGGAACACGCGTCCCGGTCAGTGGTGCTCTGTGTTCGAAGGCGGCGGGTCTGACTTCCCTCCCAGGGCGCTGCGGGAGGATTCACAGTGGCGCGACCGTGCCGGACTCTCACCGGTGCTTCCGTCATACCTTCGTCATGTCGTCCGAGACCGTACCGCTCTCGTGGCTTGAACACCACGGCGCGCGGCCGCCGTTCCGCGCCCCCGGGCGTGCGCTCTACGCTCCCCACATGCCATCCGTACGCGTACACCTCGCCACGCCCCCGCTCGACGACGACGCCCGCCAGGGGCGGTTCGGGTACGGGGAGCCGTGCCCCGGCCACCCGGGCCTCGCCGGGCCGGCCATGGGGGACTGGGCGGGCCGCACCCTCGACGAGGTGGCCGCCGAGGACCCGGAGGGCATCCGGCACTGGCTCACCGACCCCGGCTACGCGCCCCCCGGCGGCGGGGAGCCGGTGGCGGCGCTGATCACCCGTACGGGCGAGTACCTGGCGGGCCTGGGCCCCGGCCGGCACCACGCGGTGGTCGCACAGGCCGTCGTACGGGCGGCGGTGGTGGCCGCGCTGGAGCTGCCGGCCGCGGCCTTCTGGCGGCTGGACGTCCGGCCGGACACCGTGACCTCCCTCAGCGGGCGCGCCGGCCGCTGGAACCTCCTCGTCGGACAGCCCCGGTAGCGCCCCGCGGGAAACCCGGACGGCCCGGACCCCGCGACGCGGTCCGGGCCGTCCGAAACGGCTGGGGCGGCGGCCCCTACGCGACGATCCAGTCGGAGGTCGCGATGACCGGCTGCACGCCGTCGCGGTGGACGGTGCCCTCGATCAGGCCGTACATGCGGTCCGCGGCGAAGTACACCTCGTTGTCGTTCTTGAGGCCGAAGGGCTCCAGGTCGACGAGGAAGTGGTGCTTGTTGGGCAGGTTGAGGCGGACCTCGTTGACCTTGGGGCAGTTGTCCAGCACCCGCTCGGCCATCTGGTTCAGGGTCTGCTGGAGCGAGTAGGAGTACGTCTCCGCGAAGGCTTCGAGCATGTGCTTGCGGACCTTCTTGTACGACTGGTCCCAGTCGTAGCCGGCGTCGTCGCCGGCCAGCGCCGAGTGCGCCCAGCGGGAGGTGACCTTGGTCGCCAGGATGCGGTCGTACGCCTCCTGGAGGGTCGTGTACTTGTCCTTGATGAAGCCGTGGAACTCGGAGTTGGTCGAGTTCATCACCGTCAGGTCCTTCAGGCCCGAGATGACCTGCAGACCGGTGGTCTCGCTGTAGGTGATCTGCGCGGTGCGCACCTCCTGGCCCTTGCGGACGAAGGAGTGCTGCTCCTTGCGGGTCGGGACGGGGATCCGCTCCCAGGCGAACTCCTCGATGCGGATCTGCGCTTCGCGGATCGGGGCCTGGGAGGAGACGAAGTGCTTCGCGAGGAGGATGCCGAAGGCCTCGGGGGAGGCGATGCCGTGCTCCTTGCCGAAGGCGTACACCGTGTTCTTGGTGGTGTCGGTCGGCAGGCAGTTGGCGTTGTCGCCCGTGAGGTGGACGTCGCGGAACTCGCCGCGCAGGGCGACCGAGACGTTCAGGTCGCGGATCTCGGCCCAGGAGCCGTCGCTGCCCTTGCGGGTCACCACGACGATGCGGTTCTCGGCCTTGCCGTACTGGTTCTGGCCCAGGACGTGCTTGCTCATGCTGTCTTCCTTCGGGTACTCGGGAACACGGAGTCCGTTGTTCTGGATCCCGTACGCCCGGCGTCCAGCGCCCGCCCTCCTGGAGGACGTCCCGCTCCCCGCCGTTCGGCCCCGCAGGACCGCCCCGGGACTGACGTGCATCCCGGTCCGTAGGTGCTGATTCGTACTGAAGTACTGACGGGATTGCACCATGTGTACGGCGGGTTAACCACCGCACGGAACATCCGAACACCAGCACCCACGGATTGGGCGACCGCACAAGCATGCAGGTCAGGACATGTGCGCATCCGTGACCGACAGGGCCTCGTCGAGGATCGCCAGCCCCTTGGCCACGTCGTCGGCCGAGATGTTGCAGGGCGGGGCGACGTGGATGCGGTTCCCGGCGAGGAGCGGCCACAGTCCGCCCTTCTTCAGGGCCGCGCCGAAGGCGCCCATCGGGGCGTTGTCGGCGCCCGAGGCGTTGTACGGGACCAGCGGCTCGCGGGTCTCCGCGTCCCTCACGAGCTCCAGGGCCCAGAAGGTGCCCATGCCGCGGACCTCGCCGACGGACGGGTGCCGCTCCGCGATCTCGCGCAGACCGGGGCCCAGCAGCTCGGCGCCCGTGCGCGCGGACTGCTCGACGATGCCCTCCTCGGCCATGGTGTTGACCGTCGCGACGGCGGCGGCGCAGGCCAGCACGTGCCCGGAGTACGTCAGACCGCCCGGGTAGGGGCGGCGGGCGAAGGTCTCGGCGATGGCGGCGGAGATGGCGACGCCGCCGAGCGGCACGTAACCGCTGGTGATGCCCTTGGCGAAGCAGAGGAGGTCGGGGGTGACGTCCCAGTGGTCGGCGGCGAACCACGCGCCGGTGCGCCCGAAACCGACCATGACCTCGTCGAGGATGAAGACGATGCCGTAGCGGTCGCAGAGCTCGCGCACGCCCTTGAGGTAGCCGGCCGGGGGCACGAGCACGCCCGGGGCGCCGCCGACGGTCTCCAGGATGATCGCGGCGATGGACTGCGGCCCCTCGAAGACGATCGTGTCCTCCAGGTGGCGCAGCGCCCGCTCGCACTCCTCCTGCTCGGTGGCCGCGTGGAAGGGCGAGCGGTAGAGGAACGGGCCCCAGAAGTGGACGACGCCGGCCGTGGCGCCGTCGTTGCCGAAGCGGCGGGCGTCGCCGGTGAGGTTGATCGCGGTGGTGGTCGCCCCGTGGTACGAGCGGTACGCGGACATCACCTTGGGCCGGCCGGTGTGCAGCCGGGCCATGCGTACGGCGTTCTCCACGGCCTCGGCGCCGGCGTTGGTGAAGAAGATCTTGTCGAGGTCGCCGGGGGTGCGCTCCGCGATCAGGCGCGCCGCCTCGGAGCGGACGTCGACGGCGAAGCCGGGCGCGAGCGTGCAGAGCTTCGTCGCCTGCTCCGCGATGGCCGCGGCCACCTTGGGGTGCTGGTAGCCGATGTTGGTGTAGACGAGCGCGCTGGAGAAGTCGAGGTAGCGGTTGCCGTCGTAGTCCCAGAAGTACGAGCCCTCGGCACCGGCCACGGCGAGCGGGTCGATGAGCTCCTGAGCCGACCACGAATGGAAAACGTGGTTTCGGTCTGCTTCTTTCACTGCGTCTTTCACGGCCGCGAGGGCGTCGGCTTCTGCGTTCATATATCGAGGGTAGTTGTCCAGGATGTGGACCCCGGGGTGCCTCGGGTACGACAGCCCGCGCCGGCGACTTGACGGATCCCGGGGCGGGTCCTCGACCGGTCCGGACCATGCGCATAGCGTCCGTCGGGCCGGCCGCTCCACGGGGGAGAGCGGCGGAAAACCCGAGGTGGGAGCCCCTTGCGGCGCCACCCGGCGCGTCGGGGGCGGCCCCGTGCCGCCCCGGCGCGCCTCCGGTCGCCGTCCGTCCGCCGTCCGTCCGCCCTCCAGCCGCCCGCCGGCCCCCCCGCGACCCCCGTACGGCCCCGCCGCGACCCCTCGCCGCCGCGCGTCACGCTCCGGGCGCCGACTCGGCAGTAGCGTGGGGTCCGCGCGGGATTTGTCCGTCCCGGCCGGGGGTAGGTGCGGCGCCGGGGGGAGCGGTGTCGGAGACGGGAGAGCCTGTGGCGGAGCAGACGCGGCGGCTGGTCCTGGGCGGCGCCACGGCAGGGGTCGTGGCCCGGTGCCGGGACTTCACCCGGCGGGCCCTCACCGACTGGCTCTGGCCCGAGGGATCGGAGGCCGAGGAGGACCTGCTCCTGCTGGTCTCCGAGGTGGTCACCAACGCCTGCCTGCACGCGGGCGGCCCCCGCGAGCTGGTGCTGCGGCACGGCCTCGGCCTGCTGCGGGTCGAGGTGAGCGACGACAGCCCCGAGGTGCCGGTGCGCCGGGCGGTGCGGGACCGCTCCCGGCCCGGCGGACACGGGCTGGTGCTGCTGGAGCGCCTCGCGAAGAACTGGGGCTCCGTGCCGGCGCCGGACGGCCGCCCCGGCAAGACGGTCTGGCTGGAGGTGACGGCCCCCGCCCCCCCCACAGGCCCTGACGGCGGCCCCCTGACGGCGGCCCTCTGACCACGGCCCCCTCCCCCCGGATGCCCCCGTTCCCCTCCGCCCGGGCCCCCGAGCCGCCCGGGCCGCCCCCGGTCCGGTCCCGATCCGCCGCGTGGCCTGGCCTACGCCTCGGTGAGGAGGCCGCCGCGCAGCCGGGTCAGGGTGCGGTTCAGCAGCCGTGAGACGTGCATCTGGGACAGGCCCAGCCGGGCCCCGATCTCGGACTGGGTCAGCTCCTGCCCGAACCGCAGCGACAGCAGTTCCCGCTCCCGCTCGGGCAGCACGGCGAGCATGGGCTTGAGGGACTCCAGGCACTCGATGCGGTCGTACGCGGGCTCCTCCTCGCCGAGCGAGGCCCGCTCCGCGGCCGGGTCGTGTTCCGAGTCCTCCTGCACGGGTGCGTCCAGGGAACGCGCGGAGTACGCGCCGGCCGCCTTGCGGCCCTCGCTGAACTCCTCCGGCGTGACGTCCAGCTCCCGCGCCATCTCGGCGTCGGTGGGCTCGCGGCCGAGGTCCTGCTCCAGCGCGTCGTGGGCCTTCGCGCTGTCGATCCGCAGTTCCTGGAGCCGACGGGGCACCTTCACGGCCCAGCTGGTGTCGCGGAAGAACCTCTTGATCTCCCCGCTGATCGTCGGCATCGCGAAGGTGGTGAACTCCACCCCGCGCTCGGGGTCGAACCGGTTGATGGCCTTGATCAGTCCGATCGTGCCGACCTGGACGATGTCCTCCATCGGCTCGCTGCGGCCGCGGAAGCGCCGGGCGGCGTACTTCACGAGGCTGAGGTTCAGCTCGACCAGGGTGTTGCGGACGTACGAGTAGTCGGCCGTCCCCTCGTCCAGTTCGGCGAGCCGGTGGAACAGGGCCGTGGAGAGGGCCCTGGCCTCCAGGGTGGCCGCGTCCATGCGGTCGGTATGGTCCGCGCGCCCGGTGCCTTCGGCGCCGTCGTCGCGGACCGTGGGGTGGGTGCGGTCGCGCTCGGTACGGTCCATCGCTCTGCGCTCCTCCGACGGAGGGCCCCGGGTCGCGGGCCGAGGTCATGCGCTGGTGGGGCCGGCACCGTCCAGGTGGATATACCCCCCGATATGGGTCGATACCCGCTCTTTCTCCTTCCCGATGTTTCACGTGAAACCGTCCCGGGGGCGAAATCCCTGGTCACAGCTGTGGCCGCGGCCCGCCGCCGCCCTGATCGCCGCCCGAGCCCGGCACCGCCTAGGCTGCGGTCCATGGAGTCCTACACGATCGGCCAGGCAGCGCGGCTGCTCGGCGTCAGCAGTGACACCGCCCGCCGCTGGGCGGACGCCGAGCGCTTCCCGACCCGGCGCGAGGGCAACCGCAGGATCGTCGACGGGCCGGACCTGGCGGCGTTCTGCGTCGAGGTGGCCCAGGAGGCGGGGGAGGACGACGAGGCCCCGTACACCAGCGCCCGCAACGCCTTCCCCGGCATCGTGACGGGCATCAGGCTGGGCTCGGTCAGCGCACAGGTGGAGATCCAGGCGGGTCCGCACCGGGTGGTGTCGCTGCTGACCCGTGAGGCGGTGGAGGAGCTGGGCCTGGAGGTCGGCATGCGCGCCACCGCCCGGGTGAAGTCCACCAGCGTCTTCGTCGACCGCACCTGAGACCCGGCCCCGGCACGCTCCCGGCCGCCGTACTCCCCGGCCGCCGTACTCCCCGGCCGCCGTACTCCCCGGCCGCGGTGTCGCCCCGGCCTCAGAACGGCAGGCCGACCAGCCCCCAGCCCCGGGCGGCGGCGCCCGTGACGGCCTCGCCCCACTCGCGCATCAGCGCGGTGGCCCCCTCGAAGGCGTCGGGCCACACCCGCCCGTCGAAGTCCGCGGCGGCGACGGGTCCGCGCAGCTCCGCCAGCCGGGGCGCGACCTCCTGCCAGGCGCCGGCCAGCGCCGGCACCTCGTCCGGCGTCCGGCCGACCAGCAGCCGCGGGCGCCACGGCCCGGGGTCGTCCGGGAAGCCGCGCAGGGCCGGCGGGTCCTCGGCGTCCGGGTCCTCGGCGTAGTCCGGGCCGTCCCACACCAGGCCGCCGAGGAAGACGTCGAGGCCCTCCCGCAGTCCGGGCTCGGCGGAGCCCCTGACGACCTGCCAGAGTTCGGCCAGCCAGAAGTGCCAGGCGTAGGTGCCGGTCGTCCCGGCGAACCGGTACTCGGCGCACCACGGGACCCCGAGCGGCGAGGCCCAGCCGCTCCGGACCGCCCGGTCGGCCTCTTCGCAGGCGTCGCAGCAGAAGTACGGGTGCACGGCGTCCCTCAGGGCCTCCAGGCGCTCGTCCGCCGGTATCCGGGCGAGGTGTCCCCAGTCGGCCGCGACCACGGTGATGTCCAGTCCCACCGCCGCAGGCTAACAACCGCCGCCGACGGCTACGGGGTTCGTACGAAGGCCCCCGCGCGGGCCGCCGCCACCGCCGCCGCGGCCGCCCGCCGGGCGGCGTCCTCGTCCAGCGGGGCGTCCGTGGTCAGCAGCCGGTAGTACAGCGGGGCGGAGACGGCGCGGACCACCTCGGCGGCGTCGGTGCCCTCGGGCAGCTCGCCCCGCTCGACGGCCTCCCGGACGCAGGGCGCCCATTCCGCGACCCGGACCTCGTAGAACCGGTGGAGGGCCTCGGCGGTCCGGGCGTCGCCCGTGGCCGCGGCGATGACCGACCTGAACAGGGGGCCCTGGCGCGGGTCGGACAGGGTGCGCCGGACGAGGCGGGCGTTGGCCAGCAGGTCCTCCTCCAGCGAGCCCGTCTCGGTGCGCGGCAGCGACTGCTCGGCCATGTCCGTCAGCAGGTCGGCGACCAGGCCGGCCACGGTGCCCCAGCGCCGGTAGACGGTGGTCTTGCCGACCTCGGCCCGCCGGGCGACCTCGGCGAGGTCCAGTCCGTGGAAGCCCTGCTCGGCCAGCATGTCCCCGGCCGCCTCCAGCACGGCGGCCCGCACCCGGGCGGTCCGGCCCCCGGGGCGCACGGTTCCCGGCTCGGTGCCCTCCGGGGCCTCACTCGGCGAAGTCATAACGGGTCTCCGGTTCCATTAACGGTGATCGGCTGTTACGTTGGGATCACCTTAAAGGGTCTGCGGTTCCATTACCGCTTACGGGAGGAGTCCGTCATGGAGTACAGGCAGCTCGGCGCGTCCGGTCTGAAGGTCCCCGCGCTCGGCTTCGGAGCCGGCACCTTCGGCGGCCGGGGCCCCCTCTTCGGCGCCTGGGGCAGCACGGACGCCCAGCAGGCGCGCCGGCTGGTGGACATCTGCCTGGACGCCGGCATCACCCTGTTCGACACCGCCGACGTCTACTCGGCGGGAGCCTCGGAGGAGGTCCTCGGGCAGGCGGTCAAGGGCCGCCGCGACGAGGTGCTCATCTCCACCAAGGCGGGCCTGCCCACCGGCGACGGCCCCGGCGAGTACGGCACCTCCCGCTCCCGGCTGATCCGGGCGGTCGAGGACGCCCTGCGCCGGCTCGGCACCGACCGCATCGACCTCTTCCAGCTGCACGGCTTCGACGCCGCCACCCCCGTCGAGGAGGTGCTGTCCACCCTCGACCAGCTGGTCCGCTCCGGAAAGGTCCGCTACACCGGGGTCTCCAACTTCGCGGGCTGGCAGCTGATGAAGTCCCTCTCGGCCGCCGAGAAGCACGGCTTCCCCCGCTACGCGGCCCACCAGGTCTACTACTCCCTCGTCGGCCGGGACTACGAGTGGGAGCTGATGCCGCTCGGCCACGACCAGGGCGTCGGCGCGATCGTCTGGAGCCCCCTCGGCTGGGGGCGGCTCACCGGCAAGGTGCGCCGCGGCCGGCCGCTGCCGGCCGGCAGCCGGCTGCACGAGACCGCCGACTACGGCCCGCCGGTGGAGGAGGAGCGCCTCTACGACGTGGTCGACGCCCTCGACGAGGTCGCACTGGAGACGGGCCGGACCGTCCCGCAGGTCGCCATCAACTGGCTGCTGCGCCGCCCCACCGTCTCCACCGTCCTCATCGGCGCCCGCGACGAGGAGCAGCTGCGCCAGAACATCGGGGCCGTCGGGTGGGAGCTGACCCCCGGGCAGGTGGCCCGGCTGGACTCCGCCGGCCACCGGCCCGCGCCGTACCCGTACTTCCCGTACGAGCGGCAGGAGGCCTTCGCGCGCCTCAACCCGTCGCTGCTGGCGCGCAATTGATCGCGCCGAGTTGGCCGAAACCATGGCCGGAAGGTGTCTTCGGAGCATAGGGTCCAGGCGCCCTGCCGCACACGGGGCGTGCCGCCGGTCGCCGACGACCGGCGGTCTGCGGTCGGACGATCGGGGGATCCATGGAGCAGGTGAAGAACCGGCGTGTGCTGGTGTCCGGTGCGGGCATCGCGGGCACCACGCTGGCCTACTGGCTGCTGCGGCACGGCTTCGAGCCCACGGTGGTGGAGCGGGCGCCCGCCCTCCGCGAGGGCGGGTACAAGATCGACGTCCGGGGGGCGGCCCTGGAGGTCGTCAAGCGGATGGGCGTCATGGCGGAAGTCCGCCGCGAACGCACCGACGTGCGGGGCGGATCCGTCGTCACCGCCACCGGCAAGCGGGTGGCGAGCATGGACGGCGACACCTTCGGCGGGCGCGAGGGGGAGGACGCCGAGATCCTGCGCGGCGATCTGAACCGCATCCTGTACGACCTCACCAAGGGAGAGGCCGAGTACCTCTTCGACGACTCGGTGGTCTCGTTGGAGGAGGGGCCGGACGGGGTGGAAGCCGTGTTCGAGAGCGGCGGGCGGCGGGTGTTCGACCTGGTGGTCGGCGCGGACGGACTGCACTCCCACACCCGGGCGCTGGCCTTCGGGGCGGAGGAACGTTTCGTCCACGACCTCGGCTACTACGTCTCCATCTACAGCGTCCCCAACCACCTCGACCTCGACCGGTGGGAGCTGACCTACGTCTCCCCGAACCGGACGGCGCTGACCTACAGCACCGCCAAGGACACGGGGGCGAAGGCCATGTTCCTCTTCGCCTCCGGGCCGCTGGAGTACGACCGCCGCGACCCCGTCGCGCAGAAGCGGCTCCTGGCCGAGGCGTACGCGGGCGAGGGCTGGGAGGTGCCCCGGCTGCTGGCGGCGGTCGGGGAGGCCCCCGACTTCTACTTCGACTCCCTCAGCCAGGTCCGGATGGACCGCTGGTCGAAGGGGCGCACCGTACTGGCGGGCGACGCCGCCCACTGCGCCTCGCCCGCCTCGGGCCAGGGCACCAGCCTGGCCCTGGTCGGCGGCTACGTCCTCGCCGGGGAGCTGGCCGCCGCGGACGGCGACCACGAGGCCGCCTTCGCCGCGTACGAGAGCGCGATGCGGCCCTTCGTGGACGAGAACCAGAAGCTGGGCCCCGCCAACATCAAGCACATGGTGATGCGGACCAGGGGCCAGGTCTGGATCCAGCTGAAGCTGCTCGCGCTGATGAACCGGCTGCCGGGCAAGGAGAAGATGATGGCGAAGGTCCTGGAGCCGATCCACCGGGCGGCCAACGCCATCACGCTCGAGGAGTACGAGCGCCCCTGACCCGGGAGCGCCTCGGCCGCGGGCCGCCGTCAGATCCATTCGCGCTGCGCGGCCCGCAGGCCCGCCTCGAAGCGGCTGCCGGCGCCGAGGCGCTTCATCAGCTCGGCCATCATCCGGCGCACCGTGCGCAGGGACAGCCCCAGTTGGCGGCCGGCGGCCTCGTCGGTGAGGCCGCGGCCCAGCAGCTTCAGCAGCTCCCGCTCCTGCCCGGTCAGGCCCTGGTCGTCGCGGTCCGGGCTCGTGCCCAGGGGGGCGGCCGACTCCCAGACCCGGTCGAAGAGTCCGGCGAGCCCGGCGACCACGCCCGGTTCGGACAGCTCCACCGCGCCCTTGCGGGTGTTGTCCGGGTCGGCCGGCACGATCACGGTCCTCCGGTCGAAGAGCAGCATCCGCACGGGCAGCGTGGGAACGGTGCGGACCTCGCCGCCGAGGCCGGTGAGCCACTCCGCGTACTCGCGGGTCACGGCGTCGTTGCGGACGCTGTCGAGGTAGACCGTCCGCATCCGGACGCCCCGGCCGAGCGTTTCGCGGTCCAGGTCCCTGCTCGCCTCCAGGCTGGCCCGGGACTGGGCGCCGCCCGGGTTGAAGGTGAGGCACTCGGAGCCGGTCCCGGCGGACAGCTCCCGGATCCGGCTCTGTACGGACGCCATGCCGAGGAACTGGCGTGCCACGCGCCGGGTCTGACCGGCGTACAGGTCGGAGTAGGTGGCGAGGGCCGCGGCCATGTCGGCCTCGCAGCGGGCGATCGCCTCCTGCTGCCGCTCCAGTTCGCGCTTGTGGTGGCCGAAGAGGTCGCGCAGTCCCACGGCCGGGTCGCTGGGGCGGAGTTCGTCGTCGAGCGGGGAGCGGTGCAGGAGCCGCAGCTCGGTGAGCTTGGCCAGGGAGGCGCGGACGGCGGCCGCCGGCAGCGCCAGGCGGGAGGCGAGTTCGGCCTCGCCCCAGGTGCGGTCCGCCAGCACGAGTTCGTAGACCGCGGCCGTCCCGGCGTCGAGCCCCAGTAGTTCCAGCATGGGCGTTCCCCGTCCGGTCCCCCGCGCACTCTTCCTGCCCGAGCCGCGCCGAAGCGTCCAATTTATGAGACGCCGTGGTCCGGTCGCCAGTTCGGACGGTTCCGGGAGGGGAGCGGCGGCGGGTTGGCACCGACCTGCCAGGTGGTCCTTCCTGCCTGCGGATCCGCTTCCGCCCGGCGCCCCGCGTGGGCGAGGGTGGACGCGGAGACAAGGAGACCGAATCCGTGGAGAAGACCCTCGCCCGCCCGGGCGTCAGCCCTGCCGCCCGCCCTGCCGTCCGCACCCGGCGGCAGCAGCTCCGCAACGGCGGCAGGGGGGCGCTGATCGGTACGTCCTTCGGCCTGATGTGGTTCGCGCTCGGGCAGCCGGCCGTCCAGGGTGCGGCCCGTCCGGCCGTGCTGGGGGCCGGGCTGCTCCTGCTGGCGGCGAGCGCGGCCGCCGTCGTACGCCTCTTCGTGCTGGCTCGGCGCACCCCCGCCGACGAGGCGGGCCTGCCGATGCCCGCCGTCCCGGCCGGCGGGCCGAGGTTCCTCACGGTGGTGCTCGTCCAGGCCGTCGCGCTCGGCGTGGGCAACGGCTTCGTGCGCGGCTCCCTGCACCGGCCGGAGCTCATGCTGAGCTGGTCGGCGCTGGTGGTCGGGGCGCACTTCTTCCCGATGGCCCGGATCCTGGGGGCGCCGGTGCTGAAGGTGGTCGGCGTGGCGATGATCGCCACCGTCGGCCTCGCGGCCCTGGCCGCCGTGCTGCTGCCGGGGGCGCCGGCCGGCGTCTGGCAGGCGGTGCCGGGCATCGGCTGCGCGGCGGTGCTGTGGACGGCGGGGGCGGTGACGGGCCTGCGGGCGGGCCGTCGCCGGAGCGCGGCCTGAGCGGCCGGGGAGCCCGGCCCGGCCCCCGGCCTGGCCCGCCGGGGAGCCCGGCGCGGCCCCCGCGGCCTGAGCCGCCGGGAGCTTGGCCCGCTCCCCGTGGCCTGGCCCGCCGGTGAGCCCGGCCCCCGGGGCCCGAGCCGCCGGCGCTTGGCGGCCGGCCGTGCCGTTCGGGATCCCGGTGAGTCGGTCACCCGACCGGCTACAGGGGCCCCGCCTCGGCGGGCGGCGGGGTGAAGATCCGGTCCAGGTGGTGGCGCAGCACCGCCACCGCCGAGTCGGGTCCGCGCTGGCCCACCAGGATGCTGGTGCCGAGGGTGCCCGCCATGGCCAGCAGGCCGATGGCCTCCGTGCGCGCGTCGATGTCCGGGCCGGTCAGGCCGGCCTCCCGGGCCTGTGCGAGCAGCCCGGCCAGGGCCTCCTCGGCGGCGTCGGGGTTGTCGATGAACGGCTGCGCGGCCAGCGCCTCGTCCGTCACGGACAGGATCGCGTACGAGCTGTAGAGCAGGTGGAAGGTGCGGCCCTCCTCGTCGGTGGGCAGCGACGCCAGCAGCAGCGCCTCGGCGGTCGCGCGCGGGCCCGGGGCGGGACCGGCGGCGGCGAGGCGGGCGCCGACCCGCGCGGTGAAGCGGTCGGTGAGGTGCTGGAGCCCGTGCAGGAGCAGCTTCTCCTTGGTCTCGAAGTAGTACTGCACGAGCCGGAGGGAGACCCCGGCCTCTGCGGCGACGTCGCGCATGCCGACGGCGTGCAGCCCGCGCCGTCCGGCGACCCGGACCAGCGCCTCGGCGATCTGGCCGCGCCGTTCCTCGTGGTCAACGCGTTTCGGCATGTCCTCGTGTCTCCGTCCGTCGCCTGCCCCCGCCTTGATGGTACCGCTGTACCAACAACATGGTACGTTCGTATCACGAAGAACGGATCTTCCCAGGAGGTGCCGCCGTGCCCGAGACCGCTGCGACCCAGAGCACGACCCGCGTACGCCGCGACGTCGGCCGCTACGTCAACGACACCCTGCGCGACCGCTACTTCGCCGCCGCCGACGTCCTCTTCTCGATGGGCGCGCCGGTCCGCTCCGAAACGGACGTGGAGACGAGCTTCGGCACCACCCACGTCTACCGGTACGGCCCCGCGGACCCCGCCGCCGAGTCCCGGACCCCGATCGTCCTGATCCACGGCGCCGGCTACGGCTCCGCGATGTGGTACCCCAACACCCCCGGGCTCAGCCTCGACCGCCCCGTCTACGCCCTCGACACCCCCGGCGACGCGAACCGCAGCGTCCACCGCGAGCCCATGTGGCAGCCCGAGCGCGCCGCGCAGTGGATGGACGAGGCCCTCGACGCGCTCGGCCTCGACCGGGTCCACCTCGTCGGCTCCTCCTACGGCGGCTGGCTCGTGCTCAACCAGGCCCACCTGCGGCCCGGACGGCTCGCCTCCGTCACCGCCCTCGACCCCGGCGGCCTGGAGAAGGTCGGCCTGCGCTTCTTCGGCTGGGTCTTCGTGAGCCTGTTCGCCACCTTCGCCCCCAAGGCGCTGCGCCCCCGGCTCGCCAAGTGGCTGGACCAGCCCGTCCTCGCCGTCCCCGAGATGCGCCCGTGGATCCAGCTCGGCGCCCGCGCCTACCGGATCCGCCGCCCCGCCCCCCCTGCCGCTGGCCGAGGACGAGCTGCGCACCATCCGGACCCCGCTCTACCTGATCATGGGCAAGCACAGCCTGCTCGTGCACCCGAAGCGGCAGCTGGAGCGCGTCCCCCGGCTGATACCCGGCGCCCGCGCCGAGATCATCAGCGCGACCGGCCACGGCCCGCAGATCGACCACCCCGACGTGGTCAACTCCCGGATGCTCTCCTTCATGGAGGACGCCGACTCCCTCACGGCGCGACGCGGCTGAACGCCCTGCGGTACGAGCGCGGCGGCACCCCGCGCCGCCGTACGAACTGCTCGCGCAGGACCGCCGCGCTCCCGAAGCCGACCAGCCGGGCGATCTCCTCGACCGGCAGGCCGGTGGTCTCCAGCAGCTCCTCGGCACGGCTGATCCGCAGCCCCAGCAGCCACGCGTGCGGGGTGGTGCCGGTCGAGGCCGCGAAGCGGCGGGCGAAGGAACGCCGGCTCATCAGGGCCCGGCGGGCCAGCTCCGCCACCGGCAGCGGCTCGGCCAGGTGCTCCCGCGCCCACGCCAGCACCTCGGCCAGCTTCTCGTCCCGGCAGTCCTCCGGCACCGGCGTCGCCAGGTACTGGGCCTGCCCGCCGTCGCGGTGGGAGGGCAGCACCAGGTCCCGGGCCACCGCGTTGGCCGTCGCGGCCCCGTACTCCCGCCGCAGCAGGTGCAGGCACAGGTCGAAGCCGGCGGCGGCGCCCGCGCCCGTCACGACCGCCCCCTCGTCCACGTACAGGGAGTCCGGTTCGACGCGCACCCCGGGATGGCGCTCGGCCAGCAGCCCGGCGAACCGCCAGTGGGTGGTGGCCCGGAGCCCGTCCAGCAGCCCGGCCGCCGCGAGCGCGAACGCCCCCACGCAGTGCGCCGCCACCAGCGCGCCCCGCCCCCGTGCGGCGGCCAGGGCCTCCAGCACGGCCGGGGGCGGCGGCGTGCGGAAGTCCGCCCAGGGCAGGGCGATCACCAGGTCGGCGCAGGCCAGCCGGTCCAGGCCGTGCTCCACCATCAGCGGCAGCCCGACATCGCTGCGCACCGCCCCGGGCCGGTCCGTGCAGAGCGCGAAGTCGAACCGGGGCAGCCCCTGTCCGCGCTCGTCGAACACCTCGGAGACGATCCCCGCCCCCAGCATCCCGACCCCGGGAGGGGCGTACGCGGCGACGGACACGAAGGGCGGCATGCGCGCAGTCTGGCACGCGGACGGCCGCCGCGGTGGCACGATTCCCGCGATCAGTGGCAGCACGGCCACTCGTGAAGGGGCCCGCCACACCGAAGACTTGGGGGCATGACGAACGCACCGCTCGGCGCCACCGCCCGCTTCCGCATCCTGACCACCGGCTACACCCTCTCCACCGGCCCCGGTGTGGCCGCCACCGTCTCCTACGTCCGCGACGGCGACCGCCACGTGATCGTGGACCCCGGCATGGTCGCCGGCCGCGACCGGATCCTCGGCCCGCTGGCGGAGATGGGGCTCGGCCCCGACGACATCACCGACGTGGTCCTCAGCCACCACCACCCCGACAACACCATGAACGTCGGCCTCTTCGGCCACGCCCGGGTCCACGACCACAAGGCGATCTACGAGAACGACCAGTGGACCGACCGCGACGCCGAGGGCTACGAACTGGCCCCCTCGCTCCGGCTGATCCGCACCCCGGGCCACAGCCGAGAGGACATCACGCTGCTCGCCGGCACGGACGAGGGGGTCGTCGCCTTCGTCGGCGACCTGTGGTGGCGCCCCAACGGCCCGGTCGACGACCCGGTCGCCCCGGACCACGACGTCCTGCGGGCCTCCCGGGAGCGGGTGCTCGCGGCCGCGGACGTGATCGTCCCCGGCCACGGCCCCGCCTTCCCGGCGGACGACACCGCGCCGCTCTAGAGCGCGGCGGGCCCGCCGCGGCCGGCCCGCCGCGCGCTCAGCCCGCCGCCGTCAGCCCGCCGCGGCCGCTGCCGCCCGGCGCACGGCCGCCCGCCGCTCGGTCACGTAGGCGTACGGGGAGCTGCCGTAGGCGCGCTCGAACTCGCGGCCGAGCTGCCCGGCCGCCATGCCCGCGGACCGCGCGAGGGCCAGGACGTCCAGCGGCCGCGCGTACTCCCGGTCGATCCGGTCACGCACCCGGCGCAGCCGTTCGAGCGTCCTCAGGTGCTGGGCCTCGGTGAGCGCGCGCGCCCACCCGGGGCGGCACATCAGCGCCGTTCCTGGATCCGGACCAGGTTCCCCGCCGGGTCGCGGAACGCGCAGTCCCGCACGCCGTACGGCTGGTCGGTCGGCTCCTGGACCACCTCGGCGTCGGTGGCCTGCACCTTCTCGAACGTGCCGTCCAGGTCCGGGGTGGCCAGCAGGATCCAGCCGTAGGTGCCCTTGGCCATCATCTCCAGGATGGTCCGGCGCTCGGCCTCGGTGATGCCCGGGTCGACGGCCGGCGGCGCCAGCAGGATCGACGTACCGGGCTGGCCGACGGGGCCGACGGTGATCCAGCGCATCTTGCCCTGCCCGACGTCGCTGCGGACCTCGAAGCCGAGGACGTCGCGGTAGAAGGCCACCGAGGCGTCCGGGTCGTCGTGCGGGAGGGCCGTGGTGTGAATGGTGATGTCCATGCCCGCCACGTTAGTTGCGGGCCCCGGAGGGCGCTTCTCGAATCCTGACCGGATCGGTTCCCGCCGCCCACACCCCTCAGGGGAGGTCCAGCTGGTCGGTCAGCCGCCTGAGGGCCTTGGCGCCCAGCGGGTCCACCAGGGGGTGCAGGGCCCGGTCCAGCCACCGGACGCCCGGGATCCGCAGGGCGCCGAAGAAGGCGAAGCGGGTGTCCTCCCCCTCGGGCACGGCGGCCATCCCGCCCAGGACGAACCGGCTCTGCATCAGGCACCAGCCGGGCCGCAGGACCACGTCGAAGCGCGCCCGCATGCCCAGCGGGCTGCGCGCCCTGGCCTCCAGGCGGTCGCCGTGCACCGAGGTCACGGTGAAGGCGCTGATGTCGGTGATCAGCCGGGGCAGCTGCTCCTCCAGATCGGAGGCCAGCCCCCAGACCCGGTCGAAGGGCGCCGGGACCAGGTGCTCCGCGTAACCGGCGGCCGGAGTGGTGCGGGCGACGACCCGCAGCCTGCGGACCGCGTCGAGCTCGGCGACGGGCCAGTCCTCGTTCAACGTCCCCACGCCTTCCGGAAGTTGCGGCGGGCCCGGAACAGCCGGGTCCGTACGGTGGGCTCGGGTACGCCGAGCAGTGCGCTGACGGAGCGCTCGTCCATGCCCTCCAGGTCGCGCAGGACCAGGACGGCGCGGTGGGCCGGGGTGAGCCGCTCCAGCACGTCCCGCACGTCGGCGGCGAGTTGGGGGTCCCCGGCGGCGGGGACGTCGTCGAGCGGATCCGGGACGGCGCGGGCCGCCGCGCGGGCGACCCGGACCGCCTCCCGCACGGCGATCACCCGCACCCAGCCGAACAGGGCGGCGGGCTCGCGCAGTTGGCCCAGCTTGCGGAAGACCGCGATCAGCGCCTCCTGCGTGGCGTCCGGGCCGTCCTGGAGGGCGATGGGCCCGCACAGCCGGCCCACGTACGGGGTCAGCAGGTCGAGCAGGTCCTGGACGGCCATCCGGTCGCCCCGCTGGGCGGCGCGCACGAGCGCGGCGACGTCGGTGTCCGGCACGGTCGTGGTGCTCACCGCTCGCCGAGCCCCGTCAGGAACGGCCCGGGGGCGTCGAGGAAGGCGTCGCGCCCCGCCGGTCCGGCCGCGTCCACCCCGGCCGCCGCCGCGTACGCCTCCGGTACGGCCGGCACCGCCCCGGCCGCCGCCGCGCACCACCCGCGCCGGACCGCTCTGCTCCAGGGGATCCCCATTGCTTCCTCCTTGACGAGGTCTCGGCAGGAAGAGCGGGCGGAGCACCGGAACATTCCCCGTGACCCGCGTCACATCCGGATGGCCGGTGACGTGTCCGGGGCCCCCTCGTTGCCGTTCGTAAAGGATCACGTTGCGGAGGGCCGGCAGTGAACGGACAGCGGACGAGGACGAGCGGGCGGCATCCGGTCCTGGACGACGCGGAGGACGTACGGGCCGCGGCGGGCGCACTCGCGGAAGGCTGCGTGGTGGCCCACGGGTTCGGGAACTCCTACGCCGTCACCGCGCGCCCCGACCGGGCCGCCGTCGCCCGGGTCAACCGGTTGAAGGGCCGCCCCGACGGGCGGGTAGGCAGCGTCACCACGGTCCCCGACCGGGTCCCGTCGCTCTTCGACTGGACGCTGCTCCCCGCCGCCCTGCCGCGCCGGCAGCTCCGCCAGCTCGTCGAAGAGCTCTTCCTGCTCGGCCCGTTCGGCTTCCGGGGGCCGGCCGCCGCACACGTGCCGGACCACCTGACGGCCGTCCGGGACGGGGTGGCGACCGTGCAGCTCATCGGCCCGGGCTACCGCTGCCCGTCCAACGGGTTCCTCGCCGAGGCGCTGGACCGGACCGGGGACGCCCTGCTGTCCGTCACCTCCGTGAGCCGCTCCCGCCACCTGGCCGGCGCGGAGCAGGAGCCGGCCCACTGGCGCGCCGAGGGCGTGATCGCCGACTTCGGCCACGAGGAGGACGTCAGGATCCTCGTGCACGACGACGAGCCCGCGGCCCGACGCCGGCACCCGCACCACGCCCCGATGCCGACCACGGTGCTGTCGTTCCACCACGCGCCCGGCCGCAGCCGCTCGGGCCTGCCCGTCCTCACCCTCGAACGGCACGGCTCCCTCTCGGCGGACCACACCCGGGCCGTCGCGGCCACCCACGGCTTCGCCGTCGTCCCCGCGCCCCGGGCGGCCCGCCGCCTGCACTCCCGTACGTACGCGGACCGGCGGGCTCAGGCCGACAGCGCGGGGTAGTCGGTGTACCCGTCCGCGCCGCCCACGTACATCAGGCCCTCTTCCCGCAGGGGGTTCAGGGCGGCGCCGGCGCGCAGCCGCTCCACCAGGTCGGGGTTGGCGAGGAAGGCGCGGCCGAGGGAGACCAGGTCGGCGCCGGCCGCGAGCAGCCGCTCGGCCTCGTGCCGGCCGCCGTCGGCGGGCAGCGGGCCGGGCCACGGCAGCGCCGGGTTCGCGATCAGCGTGCCCTCCCACTGCTTGCGGATGCGCTGGAAGAGGGGCTGGTCCGGGTCGGCGAAGACGACGTGCAGATAGGCCAGGCCGGTGTCGGAGAGGGCGTCGACGAGCGCCGGGTACACCTCCTCGGGGTCGTCCTCGTGCATGCCGTTCGCGGTGACCCCGGGGGCGACGCGCAGGCCCACCCGCTCCGGTCCGACCGCGGCGGCGACGGCCTCGACCACCTCCCGCACGAAGCGGGTGCGGCCCTCCACCGAGCCGCCGTAGCCGTCGGTGCGCCGGTTGGTCCCGGTGGCCAGGAACTGGTGCAGCAGGTAGCCGTTGCCGCCGTGCACCTCCACCCCGGCGAACCCGGCGTCGACCGCCCGGCGCGCGGCGGCGGCGAAGTCGGCCACGGTGGCGCGGATCTCGGCGGCGGTCATCTCGCGCGGCACCACGGTGGGCCGGTGCCCGCCCGGGGTGAAGATCGTGCCGGGCAGCGCGACCGGCGAGGGCGCGACGGGCGCCAGGCCGCCGCTGTTGTCGGGGTGGCCGATCCGGCCGCCGTGCTGGATCTGCAGGAACATCCGCCCGCCGGCGGCGCCCACCGCCTCCGTGACGCGCCGCCAGCCGGCGACGTGCGCGTCGTCGTGGATCGCGGAGATGTCCGGGTACGTCTGCCCCACCGCGTTCGGCGTCGACGCCTCGGCGATGATCAGCCCCGCCGACGCGCGCTGCGCGTAGTACGTGGCCATCAGCGGCGTCGGAACGCCGTCGGAGGCGGCGCGGTTACGGGTCATCGGCGCCATCACCAGGCGGTTGGGCAGCTGTAGGGCACCGAGACGGAAGGTGTCGAAGACGCTGGTCATGGGCCCACTTTCGAACGGAGGGGAGGGCCGAACAAGACCGATCTGATCTACGATCGGTGACCGGAACTCACCGATGGAGGCCGGGCGGTGGAACGACACGAGATCGAGGCATTCCTCACGCTGGCCGAGGAGTTGCACTTCAGGCGCACCTCCGAGCGGCTCGGACTGGCCCAGGGCCGGGTCAGCCAGACCATCAAGAAGCTGGAGCGGCGCATCGGCACCGCCCTGTTCGAACGGACCAGCCGGCGCGTCGCCCTCACCCCGGTGGGACGGCAGCTGCGCGACGACCTGCTGCCCGTCCAGGAGCAGTTGCGGCGGGCCGTCGACCGCGCGACGGCCGCGGGCCGGGGCTTCACGGGCGTGCTCCGCGTCGGGTACTCCAGCCCCATGGTCGCCGAGATGCTCCTGAGGGGCGCCGACGCGTTCCGCTCCCGGTATCCCGACTGCGAGGTCGAGATCCACGAGGTGCAGCTCTCCGACCCGTTCGGGCCGATGCGCGGCGGCCGGGTGCACCTCCAGGTCAGCGAACTCCCGGTGGAGGAGCCCGACTTCACCGTCGGCCCGCTGCTGCGGCGCGAACACCGCGTACTGATGGTCCCGGCCGGCCACCCCTTCGCGCGGCGCGCGTCCGTGTCCCTGGAGGACCTCGCGGAGGCGCAGCTCCTGGCCGTCTCCGGGGAGGCCGTGCCGCGGCACTGGCTGGACCACCACTACCCCCGGCACACCCCGCGGGGCCGGACCGTCCCGCACGCGCCCGCCGTCACGTACTGGACGGAGCTGCTGAGCCTGATCGGCCGGGGCAAGGGGGTCTCGCCGGCCAGCAGGAGCGCCGAGCACTACTACGCGCGGCCCGACGTGGCGTGGATCCCCTTCAGCGACGCCCCGACCGTCGACTACGGCTTCTTCTGGCCGACGGCCGGCGAGAGCGCCCGCGTACGGGCCTTCGTCGAGGCGGCCTGCGGGGTGGCCGGCCCCGACCTGCCCTGACGCCCCTCCGGGGTGCGGCTCCAGGCGAAGGCGCGGATCCTGGTGGTGCCGGCCGTGCTCACGGCAGGCCGGCGTCCGCTAGGAGGAACCCATGTCGATGCTGGACAAGCTCAAGGGCATGCTGAAGGGCCACGAGGACACGGCCCGGCAGGGAATCGAGAAGGCGGGTGACGCCTTCGACGCGAAGACCGGCAACAAGTACCAGAGCCAGGTCGACATGGCCCAGCAGAAGATCAACGAGCAGCTTGGGACGGACCGGCCTCCGGAGAACCCGCCGCAGGCCTGACGCCCCTGCCGTCCCTGAAATCCCGGCCGTACCGGCCGTCCCTGAGGTCCTCCCTCCCGTCCCCGACGTCCTGCAGGAATCCGCGGAGCAGGTCCAGCAGGACGTCCGGCCGTTCGAGGTGGACGTCGTGCCCCGTCCCGGGGACGCTCACCGCCACCGCCTCCGGCCGCAGCCGCAGCATCCCGCCGACCTCGTCGGGCGCGATGGTGCCGGACTGGCCGAGCACGGCCAGGGTCGGGCAGGACACCCGCGACCACTCGTCCCAGAAGGCCCGCCGGGCGTTCTCCGCGAGCGACCCGACCATCACGTCGGGCTCGAAGCGCGGCCACCAGCCGCCGTCGAGTTCCTCCAGGCCGGCCGCCCAGCCCTCGCCGACCGGGCCGCCGCCGAGGAACCCGACGGCGGCCTCCCGCGACGGGAACGGGGTGGGCCAGGAGTCGAGCCACCCCCCGATCTCCGCCTGCACGCCGGGGCTGGGCCCGCCCGGCCCGGCCTCCACCAGGACGAGCCCGCGGAAGAGCCCGGGGTGCGCGGCGGCGGCGAGCATGGCGGTGTGGCCGCCCAGCGACTGGCCGACCAGGACGGGCTCCCGCAGGCCGAGCCCCTCGCACACGGCGACGGCGTCCTCGACGTACGCGGCCCGGGACACGTCCCGCGGCCGCCGCTCGGAGGCGCCGTGGCCGCGCTGGTCCACGGCCACGACCCGGTGCCGGGGGCTCAGCGCACGGGCGACGGCGTCCCATTCCCCCGCGTGTCCGGCCAGACCGTGCAGCAGGACCACGGCCGGCCCCGAGCCGCCCGGGTCGCCCCAGTCCCGGCAGGAGAGCCGGACGCCGTCCCGGACGGCAACGCGCTCCGCCCAGGTCATGCGGGCTCCTCCAGCCAGCGGCCGTCGCGCATGAGGTCGCGCCCGCGCAGCTCGTTGGCCTCCCGCCAGGCCTGGATCCGGTGCGGCCGGACGAGGAAGTACTGGTAGGCGTCCAGGTCGCGCGGGTCGAAGCCGGTCTTGGCGGCGAACGTCTCCCCGGTCCCCGGCGGCAGGCCGGCGAGGTCCACCGCCTCGGCGGTGCCCTCGACGATGACGACGTCCCGCGTCGGCCCGAGGCTGAGCCGCACCCGCCCGTCGGCCAGCAGGTTCCGGCCGGTCACCGAGGCGCGCGGGGTCGACACGAGGAACGCCGTACCGTCCCACAGGAACGACAGCGGCACGAGGTGCGCCCCGCCCGGGGCGCCCGAGGAGGCGAGCCACAGGTCGACGTCCTCCTCGAACCGCTTGCGCGTGTCCCGGAGCCTCTCGTCACGTTCGCGCGGCGGTGCGGTCGTCATGGGGTCGGTCCTCCGTCAAGTGGGCGCGGGCCAGGGCTGGTTCAGGGTACGGGTACGGCTGTCGAGGCCGTCCGGCAGGCGGACCCGACCGGACCGGACCGGACCCGACCCGACCCGACCGGAGCGGGCACGGGATGTCGGGTGCGGCAGGCTTGGCCCCTCCTAGCGTGGGTGAGCGAAAGGGAAGGAGCCCGGGATTGCTGGATCGGCTGAACCAGGCCATGGAGTACGTCGAGAGCCACCTCGACCGGCACCTCGACGTGTCCGAACTGGCCCGGATCACGGTCACGTCGGAGTACCACTTCCGGCGGATGTTCTCCTCGCTGGCGGGGATGCCGCTGTCGGAGTACGTCCGACGCCGGCGGCTCACCGTCGCGGGCGCCGAAGTGCTGGCCGGCGAACCGACCTTGCTGGAGATCGCGTTCCGCTACGGCTACGCCTCGGGCGAGGCGTTCGCGCGGGCGTTCCGCGCGGTGCACGGCGTCGGTCCCGGCGAGGCCAGGCGCACCGGCGCCGCTCTGAGGTCGCAGCCCCGGCTCTCCTTCCGCCTCACCGTCGAAGGGAACAGCACCATGCGGTACCGAATTGTGGAGAAGGAAGCGTTCAGGGTCGTCGGCAGGAAAGCCCGCGTCCCGCTGATCCACCAGGGGGTCAACCCGCACATCGCCGAGCACGTCCAGGGCATCCCGCCCGAGACGGCGCGTCGGATCGCGAGCCTCTCGGACCAGGAACCGCAGGGCGTGGTGTCGGCGACCGTGCGCCTCTCGGACGGCTTCGAGGAGGGCGCAGAGCTCGACTTCTACCTGGCCGCGGTGACCACGGCCGCCGAGCCGCCCGAGGACCTCGACGTGCTGGACTGCCCGGCGGGCACCTGGGCCGTGTTCGAGAACACCGGGCCGTTCCCGGAGGCGCTTCAGCAGCTGTGGGCCGACGTGGCCGCCCAGTGGATGCCGTCCAACCCGTACGAGTACCGCCCGGGCCCGGAGATCCTGCGCGCCCGCCCCCAGGAGCCCGGGACGCCGTCCGAAGCCCAGCTGTGGATCCCGGTGACCCGCACCACGCCCTGACCGGCGGGCGGCCCCGCCGCCGCCCCCGCACGGCACCCCTCCAGGGTGCGTGTACATGGCACCCTGTTCTCGTGCAAAGGGCATGTATGCACTGAAACGGATATAGGGGGAGTGGCGTGGCGGACAGGGCGGCTGCGGCGGGCCATCTGGCGGGGTACACCGACATCCTGCGCGACGCGAGTGCCACCGGACGCCGGCTCACCCGTGCCGAGGTGGAAGCCCGGCGGGCGGAAGGGGAGCGGGCCGCGGACGCGGGACTGCCGCTGCGGGACCTGATACGGGTCCACCTGGCCACGGCCCAGGGGGCCGTGCCTGCGTCGCGGGCGGCGGGGCCGCTGCTGGCCGCCGTGGAGCAGGCGGTGGACGCGTTCGTCGAGGGCTACGAGCGGGCCCAGCGCCAGGCCGTCCGCCAGGAGGAGGCCGCGCGCCGCGAGTTCATCGACGACCTGCTGTACGGGCGGGGCGGGCTGGGCCGGCTGGCCGAGCGGGCGGAGCGGTACGGACTGCGGCTCTCGCAGGCGCACGCGGTGGCGGTCGCCGTCGGGCCGGAGCCCTACGGCGACGGCTATCCCGTGGCCCGCCGCATCGAGGAGGCGGTGCTGGGCCGGTTCGGGAACCGGCTGATCCTGCTCGCCACCAAGGACGGCCGGCTCGTCTGCGTGGCCCCGGGCGACCAGCCCGACGTCCTCGCCTTCTTCGCCGAGCAGGCGTACGCCGCCACCGACGGCGGCCGGGCCGCGATCGGCCGCTCCCATCCGGGCCCCGGCGGGGTCGTCCACTCGTACGAGGAGGCGCTGGGCGTCCTCGACCTCGCCGAGCGGATGGGCCTGGAAGGGCCGGTGCTGCACGCCGCCGACCTGCTCGTCTACCCCGTCCTCACCCGCGACCGGCAGGCCATGGCCGATCTCGTGGAGAGCGCCCTGGGGCCGCTCCGCGGCGCACGCGGCGGCCCCCGGCCGCTGCTGGACACGCTCACCGCCTACTTCGACAGCGGCTGCGTGGCCACCGAGACGGCCCGCCGGCTCTCGCTGAGCGTACGGGCCCTGACCTACCGGCTGGAGCGCATCCACACGCTCTGCGGTGCGGACCCGATGGATCCGCGGCACCGGTACACGCTCCAGACGGCGGCGATCGGCGCACGGCTGCTGGGCTGGCCCGACGCGGGGGCATGAGCGGGCGAGCCCGTAGCGGGCGTGAGCGACCCCCGCTGCGTCAAAGACGCGTAAAGACTGCCGACGGCAGGCAATGTGCGCCGTCCCCTCCCCCTGACACGATCCGGCTGTCCAGCGGAAACACGTGTTCGGCGGGGAGGTGCGCATGGCCCTGTTTCTCGGCCTCGGCAGCGGGGGGATCGTCCTGCTGGTGTGCTCGCTGGCGTTCGACGGGGTGCTCGAAGGCCTCTTCGACGGCTGGCTGTCGCTTCCGGTGATCGCGGGCTTCGTCGCGATGCTCGGCTTCACGGGGGCGATCGTGCTCGGGACCACGGGTCTCGGACCGGGAGCGGCAGCCGCCCTGGGGGGTGCCACCGGAGCCGGCGCGGGCTGGTCGGCGTACCGGCTGGGCCGGGCCCTCGCCCGCGACCAGGGCGCCGCCGCACCGCGCCGGACCGAGCTCGTCGGCTCGGCCGGGTACGTGGTCACCCCCGTCCCGGCCGCCGGCTACGGCGAAGTCCTGCTGCGGCTGGGCGGCCAGCCGGTCAAGTGCGCGGCCACGGCCGACGGCCCGCTGCCCCTGGGCGCGGAGGTGTGGGTGACGGCGGTCCCGTCGTCCACCTCGGTCACCGTCCGCGCCGTGAACCACCAGCTCACCGATCACAGATCTGCCCCCCTGCGCGCGGGCAGCGGAGATGCCTCATGAGTCCAGTCGTCATCGCGGTCGTGGGAGTGGTCGTACTCCTCGTCCTGCTCGCCCTCGCCGTCGTCACCCGCTACAAGGTCGCCGGCCCCAGCGAGGCGTTCATCATCACGGGCCGGCGCGGCAAGAAGTCCACCGATCCGGCGACCGGGCAGGTCTTCACCGACAACAGCGGCCAGAAGGTCGTGGTCGGCGGCGGGGTGTTCGTCGTCCCGTTCGTCCAGCAGCGCTACACCCTCGACCTGTCCAGCCGGCACATCCCGATCGCCGTCCGCGGCGCGGTGACCCTGCGCGGCATCAAGGCCAACCTCGAAGGCGTCGCGATCGTCAAGGTCGGCGGCAACGAGGACGCCATCCGCGCCGCCGCGCAGCGCTTCCTCCAGCAGCAGGACGGCATCGTCGGCTTCACCCAGGAAGTCCTCTCCGGCGCCCTGCGCGCCATCGTCGGCCGCATGTCCGTCGAGGACATCATCCGCGACCGGGCCGCGTTCGCCGGACAGGTCGCGGAGGAGGCCGAGGCCAGCCTGTCCGGCCAGGGCCTGGTCCTCGACGCCTTCCAGATCCAGGACATCACCACCGAGGGCTCCTACCTGGAGGACCTCGGCCGCCCCGAAGCCGCCAGTGCCAAGCGGGAGGCGGACATCGCGGAGGCCAATGCCCGCCAGGCCGCCGAGCAGGCCCGGCTGAAGGCCGAGGAGGAGATCGCGGTCGCGCAGCGCACCCTCTACCTGCGTCAGGCCGAGATCAAGGCCGAGACCGACGCCGCCACGGCCCAGGCGAACGCCGCCGGCCCGCTGGCCGAGGCCGACCGGCAGCAGCAGATCCTCGCCGAGCAGGAGAAGGTCGCCGAACGGCAGGCCGCGCTGACCGACCGCCAGCTCGACACCGAGATCCGCAAGCCCGCCGACGCCCGCCGGTACCAGGCCGAACAGGAGGCCGAGTCCCAGAGGGTCGCCCGGGTGAAGCAGGCCGAGGCCGAACGCCTGGCCGCCATCGCCGCCGCCCAGGCGGAAGCCGAGCGGGCCCGGCTGACCGGCGAGGGCGAGAAGCAGCGCCGCTCCGCCCTCGCCGAGGCCGAGGCGATCGAGGGCGCCAAGCGCGGCGATGCCGAGCGCGCCCGCCGCGCGGCGATCGCCGACGCCGTCCGGATGGAGGGCGACGCCGAAGCGGCCGCCATCACGGCGAAGGGCGCGGCGGAGGCCGGGGCGATGCAGAAGAAGGCGGACGCCTTCGAGGCCTACGGCGAGGCGGCGGTGATCCAGATGCTGGTGGAGGCGCTCCCGCAGGTGGTCGCCAAGGCCGCCGAACCGCTGGGCGCCATCGACAAGATGACCGTCATCTCCACCGACGGCGCGGGCAGACTGCCCCGCACGGTGGCCGACAACGTCGCCCAGGGCATGGAACTCCTCACCGCCACAACGGGCGTGGACCTCCCCCAACTCCTCAAATCCCTCACCACCCCCACCCCCGCCCCGCCCCAGCCCCAGCCCGCAAAGATCCCCGTCACCGGCTGACGGACGAAGCAGGCCCAGGTCACCGACCTGGGCCTGCCCCCAGGAGGCCGGGGTGGCCCGGCCCCTCGCGGAGGCGTCGGGGCGGGACGCGCCCGGAAGAAACGATCTTGTGTGCGCCGGTCGGCGTACCAGTTGGGCCGACGGGCCCACACAAGATCGTTTCTCCGGTGGACGGCGGCCCGAGGGGCGTGACCGGCGCCGGTCCGCCGTGGGACGGTCGTCGGACTTCCCGAGCGGCAACCTCCTGCCCCGGCCCCTGCCGGGCTGCGCCGCCCTGCCCGCACCCCCTCACGGAAATGAGCGCTCCGTCATGCGCAAGCGTCTGATCCCCCTGCTGGCCGCCGTCTGCGCGGCCGTCCCGCTCGTCCTCGCCGGATCCGGCCCGGCGGCGGCGGACACGTCCGTCAACCAGGACCTGGTCAACAAGATGAACGGCAGCCGCCTGGCCCTCGGCAGCGACAGCACCGCCGACGGGGCCGAGGTGATCGCCCTGCGCGGTACCCGCTGGGACTCCTACATCACCGAGGCCTGGGACTTCGAGGGCACCTACGACAGCAACGCGAAGCTGTGGACGGCGACCCTGCGCAACCGCGCCTCCAACCGCTGCCTGGAGCCGGAAACCTCGGCCGCCGCGCGCGGCAACCGCGTCGTCGTGCGCTCCTGTGACGGATCCGACCGGCAGAAGTGGAGCCTGCGCCTGGAGACGGGTGGCGGCAACGCCGAACGGTGGTGGATCTGGCGTCCGTTGGCCAACGTCAACGTGGCCATGACGATCCAGAACACGAACAACGACCAGTGGGACACCATCCGCCTGGACTACTCCTACCCCTCCACCGACCGCCTCTGGCTCCTCGGCCCCAACAACAGCGCCTGGTGGTAGCCCACCCCACCGGAGCCGCCGGTCCATGACGTCCGTACGGCGCCGGGGGCCCGGGTCGCAGACCCGGGCCCCCGCGTACGACCGGCCCGGCGCGTCCCGCCGCCGCAGTACCCGCAGACACGCCGCCCAAGGACCGGACCGCCGAGAAGGTCGTCGGCTCGGCGCTGGTCCCGTTCCCCTTCGTCAACGACCCGGTCCTCACGCGTTCCCGGCAGGCGCAGGAGAACCCGTACTACGTCCTCAAGCGCTACGGGTACTGGCGCAACAGCGGCGCTTCTTCCCCCGTGCGGGGGAGACGGTCGGGACCGGGGACGGACGCCCGGCTGCGGTAGGGCGCCGGAGCATGGGGGCGGCAGCAACTCCCGGGCTCTGTCCGGCTCCCGGGATGTCCCCGGCGTAAGGAAGACGGCGATGAGCGTGACCGAGACCAAGACCCTGACCGAGACCCTGGCCAGGGCGGGTGTCACGGCCGGCGCGGACGCCGCGGCGCGCGTGCCGCAGGTGTCCCGCGCCGTCGTGTGGGCGGCGCACGCGGTCCCGCTCTGCGCACTGCCGTCGGGGCTGTGGCGCATCGCTCTCGTCTCGGGCTGGCCCGACTGGTACGCGGGCCACGCATGGCTGCCGGGCGAGCGCCCCTACGTCGTTTCGCTGTCGCTGATCGCGGAGTGTCTGGCGCTGCTCACGCTCGGGCTGGTCAAGCCGTGGGGCGAACGGCTCCCCGACCGGCTCCCGTTCGCCGGCGGACGCGCGCTGTCGGTCCGCGCCGTCGTCGTGCCGGCTTCGGTGGGCGCCTTCCTCGCCACAGCACTGTCCGCCTACGCCACGCTCAACTACTTCTTCCACTTCGTCCCGCCGCTGAACGACACCGGCGAGGCGTTCCCCACGAGCGGACCGGGCGCCTGGGCGCTGTGGGCCTGCTACATCCCGATCCTGGCGTGGGGCCCGCTGCTCGCCGTGGTCACCCGCTCCTACTACCTGCGCCGGACCCGCGGAACGCGGTAGGGATCGAACCCGCGCTACAAGCTGCGGAATCCATGCCGCTCGGCATTCTGCGCGGTGCAGCCGTACTTGGGGGGAGCCGCCTCAATACGCTCCCGGGCCCCCGCCGGATGCCGACACGACTCCGGACTCGTAGGCCGCGATCACCAGTTGGGCGCGGTCGCGGGCGGCCAGTTTGGCCAGCAGGCGGCCGATGTGGGTCTTCACCGTGCCCATGCTCAGGTGCAGACGGGCTGTGATCTCGGCGTTCGACAGACCCCGGGCGATCAGCTCCAGTACCTCGCGCTCCCGCTCCGTCACCCCTGTCAAAGGGGCCGGGACCCTGGCCGGCGCAGGGCCGGGGCGGCTGGTGAAGTCCTCGATGAGGCGGCGGGTCACCGACGGCGCCAGCAGGGAGTCCCCCGCGGCGACGACCCGGATCGCGGCCAGTACCTCCGCCGGTGGGGCGTCCTTGAGGAGGAAGCCCGACGCGCCGGCCCGCAGAGCCGCGTAGACGTACTCGTCGAGGTCGAACGTGGTCAGGATCAGTACCCGTACGCCGGCGGTCTCGGGGGAGCCGCAGATCCGTCGGGTCGCCTCGATGCCGTCCATGCCGGGCATCCGGATGTCCATCAGGACCAGGTCCGGTCGGTTCAGACGGGCCAGCTCGACGGCTTCGGCTCCGTCCCCCGCCTCTCCGACAGCGGTGAGACCGGGTTCGTTCTCCACGAGGATCCGGAAGGAGCCCCGCAGCAACACCTGGTCGTCGACGAGCAGCACCCGGGTGGTGTCGGTCATTCGGTTCTCCTCGTACCGTCCAGGGGGAGGCGGGCGGAGACCGCGAAGCCCCCCTCGGGACGCGGGCCCGCGTCGAACGTTCCGCCGTACATCGTCGCCCGTTCCCGCATGCCGATCAGGCCGTGCCCGCCGGACGGCATCCGGCCGCCACCGCGGACTCCGTCGTCCGTGACATCGATCCGTACGTCGCGGGGGTCCGCTTCGACCGTCACCCGGCAGCGGGCGGGAGCCGCGTGCTTCACCGTGTTGGTGAGGCACTCCTGGACGATCCGGTGCACGGCCAACGAGATTCCGGCCGACAGGCCTCCGGCCGGAACCAGGACCGTCAGGTCGACCGCCACGCCGGCTTGCCGGGCCTGATCGGCCAGCAGCGGGAGGGCGTCGATGCCTGGTGCCGGGGCCAGCGGGGCTTCGGCGGTGTCGGCGCGCAGCGCGCCGAGGGTGCGGCGCATCTCGGTCATGGCGGCCCGGCTGGTCTGCTCGATGACACGCAGCGCGTCCACGGCCTCTTCGGGGCGCCGCTGCGCGACATGCGCGGCGACGCCCGCCTTCACGGCGATCAGGCTGAGGCTGTGCGACACGATGTCGTGCAACTCGCGGGCGATCCGCAGCCGTTCGCCGGCGATGGCGCCTTCCGTGCGGCGGGCGGCGCGGTCCGCTTCCCGGGCTCGGCGGGCACGTACGGCGAAGCCCGCGGCCCAGCCGCCGCCCACGACCAGCCAGACGACGGCGACGACGCCGACTGCTCCGCGCCAGGTCTCGGCAGGAGTGACCGCGGCCTCCCCGGCGAGGACGGCGGCCGCCGAGAAGGCGAGTGCGGCGGCCAGTACGGGGACGGACCGGCGCGGGAGTTCGGCGAGGGCGACCAGGTACAGGGTGAGGCCGACGGCGGCGTAAGGCTCGCGCGTGATGTCCAGGAGGCCGGCGGCGACGGATCCGGCGAGGGCCGTCAGCGCCGCCGGTACGGGCCACCGCCTGCGGGCGGCGACCGGGAGCCCGACCAGCGCGGCCACGAGCACGCCCGCCCACGCCGGTCCCGTGTAGGCGGGCTGGCCCTCGCTGCCGGACATCCGGGCGAAACCGGTGTACGCGGCGGTGATGAGGAACGCGGCGGCCAGGTCGAGGGCGAGCAGGTGCCCGTCGTGGGGCCGCCGCAGAAGACGCATCATCCGACCGTACATCGTCAACCGACCTGCCCGATCAGGGTCATGAGCATTGCCGTGGCGGTGATCGTGGCGGTCCAGCGCAGGACCGTGGCCCGGCGGGGCGCGGGGCCGTCGCGGAGCACGGTGACGCCCAGCGGGACGAGTGCGAGGCAGAGTCCGGCGACGGCCACGACCGACAGCGGCGTGGTGCCCTTGAGCACGCCGAGCGGCAGCGCGGCGGTCGCCGCGAGGGCGAGGGCGCGCACCGGGCCGACCACCCGGGCCCGCCAGGCGCCGACCGCGAGGAGCAGCCAGCCGCCCGTGATGGCGAGGTTGAGGGCGCTGAAGACGTGGAAGGCGCCGTACGTCTCGCCGACGAACCGGGTGGCGGTCGCCGCGCCCTGCCGGTCGGCGAGTTGGAAGGCGAGGTGGTCCACCCCCGCGTGGAACGTCCGGGCGAAGAGCCCGAGGGCGGCGAGGATCCCGCCCCACAGGGCCAGTCCGGGGCTGCGGCGGCCGATGCGGGACGCGAGGGTGACGAGGGCGGGCCACAGCAGGACGGTGCCGGCGGCGAAGGCGCCATAGGCCCAGGCCATGAGGCCGGGGTGTTCGACGCGGGCGGCGAGCTGGTCCGGGAAGAAGAAGTGGAAAGGCAGCCGCAGCAGGACGCCGGTTCCCAGCAGCAGGGGGCCGGCCACCAGCGAGACCCCGCCGGTCCACCGGCCGGGGAAGGGCGCGTCGCCGGACCACTCCACCGGCAGCAGCCGGGCCGCCGCCAGGGTGGGGGTGCCATGGGCGAGGGGTGTGCTCGGGGTTGTCGTCATGCCGTGAACGGTCCCGCGCGGGAGGGGCCCGCCGCGTCGGAGTACGGTCCACTTCCCGCCGTCAGCCCCAGGTCCGACCCGGCCGTTGTCCGGGCTGCCGCATCAGACCACGGTCCGATGCGGCAGCCGGCAGCCGGCAGCCGGCAGTCGCACGGCGGACCGGGATGTGTCCGTCGTGCTCGCTGGTCAGAGGGGCTGGCGGGGAGCCTTCAGGGAGTCGAGCCAGCTGAGCAGGCGGGCTCCCTCGCGGGTCATGATGTCCGGGTCGCGCAGGGCGTTGGCCAGGAGCGACATGCCCTGGTAGCCGGAAACGAGGGTGACGGCGAGGTCGTCCGGGTCGGGCAGGCCCAGGGCGCGGAACTGCTGTCCGGTCCAGTCGAGCAGGCGTCGGATCACTGCGCCGGCCTCCGCGTCGAGGCTGCCGTCCGCGCGTTTGTCGAGTTCGACGGCCAGGGTCCCGGTGGGGCAGCCGTAGCGGGCGGCGATGTCGCGCTGGCCGACCCAGGCTTCGATCAGGGCCTTGAGGCGGTCGAGCGGGTCGGGCAGTCGGTCCAGCCGACCGGTGAGTCCGTCCAGGTGGGCGCTGTGCTCGGACAATGCGGCCTGGATCAGTTCGTCCTTGGTCTTGAAGTAGTAGTAGACGTTCCCGACGGGGACGTCGGCCACCCGCGCGATGTCGGCGAGAGTGGTCCGTTCGACACCCTGCTCGTGCAGGACCTGAGCCGCCGCGGCCGTGAGCCGTCGGCGTTTGTCGGTGGCCCGCGCTCGGGGCTTCACTGAGTCAGTCACCTAACCAACTATAGACAGCGCCCGGGATGGCCGTGTTAGGGTCCAGTCAAGTCAGCCAACTAACTAACTCGGGGGATTCCGATGATCGTGGTCACGGGTGCGACGGGCAACATCGGGCGGACGCTGGTGCCGCTGCTGGCCGAGGCCGGCGAGGAGGTCGTGGCCGTCTCGCGGCAGCCGCATCCCGCTGGGCTCCGGGCCGGCGTTCGGCACGCTCAGGCCGACGTCGGAGATGCCGCGGGCATGAGGCCGGTCCTCGATGGCGCCGACGCCTTCTTCATCCTGCTGGGCGGCGAGCTCAACGGCCACGGCGAGAGCCCGGAGGCCCTGCTGGACGCGGCCGAGGAGGCCGGGGTCAAGCGGGTCGTCCTGCTCTCCTCCCAGATCAACTCCACCCGCCCCGAGGTCCTCTCGCACACCCGCCTTCGCGAGTTCGAGGCCGCCGTGCGCGCGTCCGGGCCCGACTTCACCATCCTGCGCCCGGGCGGCTTCGCCTCCAATGCCTCCGCCTGGGCCGAGTCGGTCCGCACGAAGCGCGCGGTCTTCGCCCCGTTCGGGGACGTGGCGCTGCCCGTCATCGACCCGGCGGACATCGCCGGGGTCGCTGCTGCCGCGCTGCGCGAGGACGGCCACGCGGGCCGTACCTACGAGCTGACCGGCCCCGAGGCGATCAGCCCCCGGCGGCAGGCCGCGGTGATCTCCAGGGCCTTGGGCGAGGACGTGGCCTTCGTGGAACTGTCCCGCGAGGACGCGCACGCCCACATGGCGCAGTTCATGCCCGAGGAAGTCATCGGCGGCACGCTGGACGTCCTCGGCGTCCCGCTGCCGGCCGAGCGGGAGATCAGCCCCGATGTGGAGAGGGTCCTCCACCGTCCGGCCGGGTCCTTCGGCGACTGGGTCGCGCGCAACCTGCCGGCCTTCCGGTAGGACCAGTTCCGGCAGCCCGGCTGAACTCGTTGCGGTGAGCGGCGACTTGCGGCACGCGGAGGGCGCGGCGAGATCGGAAGACAGGTCCCGGCAACGACGAAGGCCCAGGTCTGTGACCTGGGCCTTCGTTCAAGAGCGGATGACGGGAATCGAACCCGCGCTATAAGCTTGGGAAGCTCATGTTCTACCATTAAACTACATCCGCGCAGTGGTCCAGTTGCCTGGATCCCTACCGTTGCACACTGTACCCCATGATCGACCCCCGGTGAATTCTCCCGTCGGGGTCGTCGCCGTGTCCGCGGTGCAGGAGGGTTCGTGGGGGCGGGAGTTGGGGCGTACCGTTGGGGTGCGGAGCGGCGGCTGGAGTGGGTCCCGATCATCCCCTAATGTGGCGATTCATCGCGTTACGGCTCGTTGGGGAAAGGGACTCGATGGAGCACACAGTCGTCCGTTGTGCCGAAGGGCATGTTTTCAACACCGCTTCGTTCCCGTTGCAGCACCTCGGTGCCGGACGGATCGGGCCCGGGCGGCTGCTGCGGTGTCCGCGGTGCGCGCGGCTGAGGCACGCGGTGCCCGTCGGCGGCGTCAAGCGGTAGGGCGCGGGGCGACCCGGTGGCCGTGCGGGCGCGCGGGGGCCTTCTCGATTGGGGGTGGCCCGCGCGCTCTGCGTATCCTCGGGACGTGCTTCTCTCCGACAAAGACATCCGGGCCGAGATCGACAGCGGACGGGTTCGCATTGACCCGTTCGACGAGTCGATGGTGCAGCCCTCCAGCATCGACGTACGCCTCGACCGGTTCTTCCGGGTCTTCGAGAACCACCGCTACGCGCACATCGACCCCGCCATCGAGCAGCCCGACCTGACCCGCATGGTCGAGCCCGAGGGCGACGAGGCGTTCATCCTGCATCCGGGTGAGTTCGTGCTCGCCTCGACGTACGAGGTCATCTCGCTCCCCGAGGACATCGCCTCCAGACTGGAGGGGAAGTCCAGCCTGGGGCGCCTGGGTCTGGTGACGCATTCGACCGCCGGATTCATCGACCCCGGGTTCTCGGGGCACGTGACCCTGGAGCTGTCGAACCTGGCCACCCTTCCGATCAAGCTCTGGCCGGGCATGAAGATCGGGCAGCTGTGCATGTTCCGCCTCAGCTCGCCCGCGGAGTTCCCGTACGGCAGCGAGCGGTACGGCTCCAGGTACCAGGGGCAGCGCGGGCCGACCGCCTCGCGCTCCTTCCAGAACTTCCACCGTACCCAGGTGAGGCACGAAGCATGAGTGACGCAGTACGCGAGAACCTCTCCTACGAGGGCTTCGGGCGCGCCGTCCGCGAGCTGGCGCAGACCATCGCCGACGACGGCTACGAGCCGGACATCATCCTGAGCATCGCCCGCGGCGGCGTCTTCGTCGCCGGCGGTCTGGCGTACGCGCTCGACTGCAAGAACATCCACCTGGTGAACGTGGAGTTCTACACCGGCGTCGGCACCACGCTGGAGATGCCGGTCATGCTGGCGCCCGTCCCCGAGGCGATCGACTTCACGGACAAGAAGGTCCTGATCGCCGACGACGTGGCCGACACGGGCAAGACGCTCAAGCTCGTCCACGACTTCTGCCTCGGCCACGTCGCCGAGGTGCGCTCCGCCGTCATCTACGAGAAGTCCCACTCGCTCGTCCAGTGCGAGTACGTGTGGAAGCGCACCGACGACTGGATCGAGTTCCCCTGGTCGGTCCAGCCGCCCGTGGTGAAGCGCGAGGGCCAGGTCCTCGACGCCTGACGGATGTGGGAACGGATGTCGGAAGGGCCCGCCGCGCATGCGCGGCGGGCCCTTCCCGTGTGTGTCGTCCCTGTACGGGGCGGCTAGAGCGTGCCCAGCTTGATCATCGAGAGCAGCGCGACCAGCTGGATCGCGGACGCGCCCAGCGCCTTCTGCCAGGGCAGGTCGTGCGACTTGCTCACCATCGAGGTGAACAGCGCGCCGGCCGCCAGCCAGGTCACCCAGCCCAGCACCTGCACGAACATGTTGTCGCCGCCCAGGAACACCGCCACCAGCAGGCGCGGCGCGTCCGTGATGGACATGACCAGCATCGACAGGCCCACGGTCGGCTGCCACGCGCCGTCGCCGCCCAGCTGGCGGGCCAGGGTGTGGGTCACCGCGCCGAGGATCAGGCCGCACAGGACGAAGGCCACGCCGGCGCTGAGGATGATCGGGATCACCTGGGTGAGGGTCGCCTTGATGGCGTCCTCGCGGGCCTTGTCGAAGCCGAAGACCGCGAGCATGCCGTAGACGAAGGTCACGACCAGCGCCGGGCCCCAGACGGGGTAGTCCCGCATCTGCAGGAAGGTCGGTCCCGGGCGCAGCACGATGCCGCGCAGCAGGTCCTTCCAGTGCAGCCGCGGTCCGACGGGGGCCGCGCCCGCCTGGTACGTCGCGCCCTGGCCGTACGGGTCCTCGCCGACCGAGAAGGCCTGGGTGTACCCCGGGTCGTTCGCGTACGAGGCCCCTTGCCGGCCCGCGTACGGGTCCTGCGGGGGCTGCGGGTGCGCGTGCGGGTGCGGCTGCTGGGAGTACGGGTCGAAGTACTCCGGCTCGCCCTGGTCGCCCGCGCCGCCCTGGGCCGGCCAGTGCTGCTGCGGCGGCGGGCCTGCGGGCGGGTAGGGCTGATGACCGTACGGTGCCTGCGACGCTTGCTGCTGCTGACCGTACGGCTGCTGCCGCGGGGTGTGCGGGGGTTGCTGCGGAGGGTGGTTGTCGTCCCTGCCGCGTCCGATCCTGAATCCAGCCACGTGATCGAAAGTACCTGCTCCGCCGGGTGGCCGTGGCCGGGCCGCCGGAACGGGCGGCCTTTGCGGCTGACCTGTGACATCCCCTAGGGGGAGCCCGGGGAGGGTGATTTACACGGTTGCGGGGGCTTCTGTGGTGGTTCGTTACGCGGCCGACGGAATGCGTACGTATCGGGTCCGTAGCTTCGTGAATGTCGCCGCCACGGAGTCACGAACCAGAACGGAAACCCAGTCATGCGCCGTACCCGCCGCAGCACCACCCTTCGTACCGCCGCAGTCCTCACCGGCGCCGCCGCCGTGCTGGCGCTGCCCGTCGGATCCGCCTTCGCGGACTCGCCGACGGTGCCGGAGCCCGAGGTGCTGCCGGGGGTCGAGCAGCCGGTGGTGGACCCGTCGGTGGAGCCGTCGGTCGAGCCGTCGGTCGAGCCGCCCGTGAAGCCGGTCGAGAAGCCGGTCGAGAAGCCCGTCGAGAAGCCGTCGAAGGGGCGGGCGTACGTCACCACCGTGAGGCTGGCCGACGGGTCGGTCGCCAAGGTCTACAAGCTCGGCGACCGCCACTTCGAGGCCGACGTCTTCGCCCGGGGCGTCAAGCTGGACACCCTGGTCAGCAAGGACGGAAAGCCGGCGTACGGGCAGAACAACGGCCTGCACGTCGTCCTCCAGCCGAACGGCACCGTGACCTCGTGGGTCGAGGGCGGCTCCCGCAAGCCGGTCGAGAAGCCCGTCGAGAAGCCCGTCGAGAAGCCGAAGCCGCAGGTCAAGAAGGAGACCTGGGTACGGATCACCATGCCGGACGGGCGCATCGCGCGACTGGTCGACGGCCCGCAGGGCAAGCGCGCCGAGATCTCCATGCCGAACGGGAACCTGCTCGGCACGATCGACATGAAGCACCGCAGCGCGCTGAACGACGGCTGGACGTACAAGCTCGTCCAGGACGGGAAGCGCGTGAAGTTCGTCGTCATCGACGGCAAGGGGGGCGGGGACAGCTGGGTGTACGACTTCTCCACCGGAAAGCTGATCGAGCGGTACAGGGCGGAGAAGCCGGCCGGGCCGGCGAAGCCGGCGACGAACGCGGGTGTGAAGACGGAGCCGTCGAAGATCGAGCGGGTGGTGCCGAAGGGCGGCGTGAACGCCGGCGCCGGGGGCTCCGGGGCGCAGGCCGACACCCCGCTGCTGCTGGCCGCGGGCGGCGGCATGGCCGCGACGGGCGCGGCGGGCCTCGGCTTCGCGATGCTCCGCCGGAACCGCACCAACGACTGACACGCACACGCCGAACGGCCGGCCCCCGTGAGGGGACCGGCCGTTCTGTGCGTGCCGTCCGGCCTGGGCCGGTGCTACTTGGCCGGCTCGGGCTTCGCCTCGCCCTTGCCGTCCTCAGCCGCCTCGGCCCCGGCCTCCGGCTTGGCCGCGTCGGCCCCGGCCTCCGGCTTGGCCTCGTCGGCCCCGGCCTCCGGCTTGGCCGCGTCCGCCGCCTCGGCCTCCGCCTCAGCCTTGGGCTCGGCCTCGGCCGCCGCGGCGGGCTTGTCTTCGGCCTTCGGCTCCGCGTCGGCCTCGGCGTCCGTCTCGGTCTCCGGCTTCGCCGCGGGCGCCTCGTCGGCGGCCGCGGGCTCCTCTTCGGCCTTCGGCTCCGCCTCGGCCTTGTCGTCGGCCTCCGCCTCCGCCTCGGGCGCCTCGGCGTCGGCTTCCGGCTTCGCCTCCACCTCGGCGGCGGCGGCCTCGGCCTCGGCGGCAGCCTCGGCCTCCGCTTCCGCCTTGGCCTTCGCCTCCGCGGCGGCAGCCACCTCGGCCTCCGCCTTGGCCTTGGCTTCGGCCTCCGCCTTGGCCTTCGCCTCCGCAGCGGCAGCGGCAGCGGCAGCGGCTTCGGCCTCCGCGGCGGCAGCGGCCTCGGCCTCGGCCTGCGCCAGTGCCGCCAGCTCCTCCTCCGTCGGCTCCGGGGCCTTCACCGACTCCAGCAGCAGCTGCGCCACGTCCACGACCTGGACGGATTCCTTCGCCTGGCCGTCGTTCTTCTTGCCGTTCACCGAGTCGGTCAGCATCACCAGGCAGAACGGGCAGGCCGTCGAGACGATGTCCGGGTTCAGGGACAGGGCCTCGTCGACGCGCTCGTTGTTGATGCGCTTGCCGATCCGCTCCTCCATCCACATCCGCGCACCACCGGCGCCACAGCAGAAGCCGCGCTCCTTGTGGCGGTGCATCTCCTGCTGCCGCAGGCCCGGCACGGCGGACATGATCTCGCGCGGCGGCGTGTAGACCTTGTTGTGCCGGCCCAGGTAGCAGGGGTCGTGGTACGTGATCAGGCCGTCGACCGGCGTCACCGGCGTCAGCCGGCCCTCGTCGATCAGGTGCTGGAGCAGCTGCGTGTGGTGGATGACCTCGTACTCGCCGCCCAGCTGCGGGTACTCGTTCGCGATGGTGTTGAAGCAGTGCGGGCAGGTGGAGACGATCCGCTTCGCCGACTTCGGCTTCTTCGTCGACGGGTCCTCGTCGTCCTCGCCGAACGCCATGTTCAGCATGGCCACGTTCTCCTGGCCCAGCTGCTGGAACAGCGGCTCGTTGCCCAGGCGGCGCGGCGAGTCACCGGTGCACTTCTCGTCGCCGCCCATGATCGCGAACTTGACGCCCGCGATGTTGAGGAGCTCCGCGAAGGCCTTCGTGGTCTTCTTCGCCCGGTCCTCCAGGGCGCCGGCGCAGCCGACCCAGTACAGGTAGTCGAACTCCGAGAGGTCCTCCGCGTCCTTCCCGATGATCGGGACCTCGAAGTCGACCTCCTTCGTCCACTCCACGCGCTGCTTCTTGGCCAGGCCCCAGGGGTTGCCCTTCTTCTCCAGGTTCTTGAGCATCGTGCCCGCCTCCGACGGGAACGCGCTCTCGATCATCACCTGGTAGCGGCGCATGTCGACGATGTGGTCGATGTGCTCGATGTCGACCGGGCACTGCTCCACGCACGCACCGCAGGTGGTGCAGGACCACAGCACGTCCGGGTCGATGACGCCGTTCTCCTCGACCGTGCCGATCAGCGGACGCTCCGCCTCGGCCAGGGCCGCCGCCGGGACGTCCTTCAGCTGCTCCGCCGTGGCCTTCTCGTTGCCCTCCATGTCCTTGCCGCCGCCCGCGAGCAGGTACGGGGCCTTGGCGTGCGCGTGGTCGCGCAGCGACATGATCAGGAGCTTCGGGGACAGCGGCTTGCCGGTGTTCCAGGCGGGGCACTGCGACTGGCAGCGGCCGCACTCGGTGCAGGTGGAGAAGTCGAGGATGCCCTTCCAGGAGAACTGCTCGACCTGGGAGACGCCGAAGACGTCGTCCTCGCCGGGCTCCTCGAAGTCGATCTCCTTGCCGCCGCTCGTCATCGGCTGGAGGGCGCCGAGCGCCGTCGAACCGTCGGCGTTGCGCTTGAACCAGATGTTCGGGAAGCCGAGGAAGCGGTGCCAGGCCACACCCATGTTGGTGTTGAGCGAGACCGTGATCATCCAGATGAAGGAGACGCTGATCTTCACCATCGCGGTGAAGTAGATGGCGTTCTGGATGCCGCTGATCGAGAGCCCCTTGAAGGCCAGCACCAGCGGGTACGAGGCGAAGTACGCGGGCTCGTACGACTCGACGCCGTGGATGGCGCCTTCCAGGCCGCGCAGCGCGAGGATCGCGAGGCCGATGGTGAGGATCACGTACTCGACGAAGTACGCCTGCCAGGCCTTCGAGCCGGCGAAGCGGGACTTGCGACCGGCCCGCGAGGGGAGGTTGAGCAGGCGGATCGCCATCAGGACGACGATGCCGACGACGGTCATCACGCCGATGAACTCGGTGTAGAGCTCGAAGGGCAGGAAGTCGCCGACGATCGGCAGCAGCCAGTCGGCCTGGAAGAGCTGGCCGAAGGCCTGCACCAGGGTGGGCGGCAGCGTCAGGAAGCCGATCGCGACGAACCAGTGCGCGAAGCCGACGATCCCCCACCGGTTCATCCGGGAGTGGCCGAGGAACTCCCGGACCAGGGTGATCGTTCGGTCCTTCGGGCGGTCCGTGCGGCTGCCTGCCGGTACGGGTTGGCCGAGCTTCACGAACCGGTAGATCTGCGCCACGGCTCGGGCGATCAGCGCGACGCCGACCACGGTCAGGACCAGCGACACGATGATCGCGGCGAGTTGCATGGGAGGGCTCCTCGGGCGGGACTTACTAAGCGGTAACTTATTGAGTCAAGGCTTGAGGTTACCCAGTTCCCGCGCCGCACTGTAGGTGAGCGTGCGGTGATCTGTGTCGCTCAGGCATGCCTCTGTCGGTAGGCCGCCCGAGGGGTCTGCGCGAGGATCGCGAGATCCATCCCCAGCCAATGGCTCTCCACATAGTGCCGGTCCAGCAGGGCCATCTCCTCCCAGGGGAGGTCGGAACGCGCGCTGACCTGCCACAATCCGGTCATACCGGGGCGTACGAGCAGCCGTTCCGGGTGGTCGGTACGGGCCTCGGGGCGCGGCCCGACCAGCGACATCTCGCCGCGCGCCACGTTGAGCAGCCGCGGCAGCCCCTCCAGTGCGCACCGCCGCACCAGCGCGCCGGCCCGCCCCGCGCCCTCGGTGCGCAGCCGCCAGGCGAGGAAGGGGCGTCCGCCGAGGCCGAGCGCGGGTTCGCGTACGAGGACCCGCGCGCGGGTCGCCGCGTACAGCGCGGCGGCCGCAGCCAGTGCCGGGGCGGCGCACAGGGGCAGCAGGACCGCGGCTCCGACGAGGTCGAAGACCCGCTTGGCCGGGGGCCTGGCCGGCCATCGCGCCGGCATCCGGACCCGGACCCGGCCCCGGATCCCGAACGGCCGGATCCGGGGCCCCGGCCGGGTGGTGGGGGTGGTCAGCAGAGGCATGCCAGCACCGTGCCGGAGGCCTCCGGCGCCCCCGCCGCGCCGCGCGGCCGCGGGCCCCGCCGGGAACCCGTTCGGGTGCGGCCCGGCCGTGGGGGGGGGGGGGGGGGGGGGGGCGGGCGGGGGCGCCCCCGCCCCCCCCCCCCCCGCCCCCCCCCCCCCCCCCCCCCCCCCCCCCCCCCGCCCCCCCCCCCCCGGGGCTCCGCGCCCGGACCCCCGGACGGCCGCCCCCGGACCCCCGGACCTCCGCGCCGCAATCTCCCCCGGCTACCGCTGGGACGTGCCCCCAGGTGGGGCCGGATCTCGCCGCCCGCGGTGTCGCCCTGAGCGTAAGGGCAGCCTAAAGGTTGAGTCGCCCAGACTCACCTCTGTTGACGCCAGCGCGGCGTTACGGCATTCTTGAGCCTGTTCCACTCAAGTCAGCTGGAGGAATCGAAATGGCACGTGCGGTCGGCATCGACCTGGGCACCACTAACTCCGTCGTCAGCGTTCTCGAAGGCGGCGAGCCCACCGTCATCACCAACGCCGAGGGTGCCAGGACCACGCCGTCCGTCGTCGCCTTCGCCAAGAACGGCGAGGTCCTCGTCGGCGAGGTGGCCAAGCGCCAGGCGGTCACGAACGTCGACCGGACCATCCGCTCCGTCAAGCGCCACATGGGCACTGACTGGAAGATCAACCTGGATGGCAAGGACTTCAACCCGCAGCAGATGAGCGCCTTCATCCTGCAGAAGCTGAAGCGCGACGCCGAGGCGTACCTGGGCGAGAAGGTCACGGACGCGGTCATCACCGTTCCTGCCTACTTCAACGACTCCGAGCGCCAGGCGACGAAGGAGGCCGGCGAGATCGCCGGTCTGAACGTCCTGCGCATCGTCAACGAGCCGACCGCCGCCGCCCTGGCGTACGGCCTCGACAAGGACGACCAGACCATTCTCGTCTTCGACCTCGGTGGCGGCACCTTCGACGTGTCGCTCCTGGAGATCGGCGACGGTGTCGTCGAGGTCAAGGCCACCAACGGTGACAACCACCTCGGTGGCGACGACTGGGACCAGCGCGTCGTCGACTACCTGGTGAAGCAGTTCGCCAACGGCCACGGCGTCGACCTGTCCAAGGACAAGATGGCGCTCCAGCGCCTGCGCGAGGCCGCCGAGAAGGCGAAGATCGAGCTGTCCTCCTCCACGGAGACCTCGATCAACCTGCCCTACATCACGGCCTCCGCCGAGGGCCCGCTGCACCTGGACGAGAAGCTCACGCGCTCGCAGTTCCAGCAGCTCACCGCGGACCTGCTCGACCGCTGCAAGACCCCGTTCCACAACGTCATCAAGGACGCCGGCATCGCGCTGTCCGAGATCGACCACGTGGTCCTGGTCGGCGGCTCCACCCGCATGCCGGCCGTCGCCGAGCTCGTCAAGGAGCTCACCGGCGGTCAGGACGCCAACAAGGGCGTCAACCCGGACGAGGTCGTCGCCATCGGCGCCACCCTCCAGGCCGGTGTCCTCAAGGGTGAGGTCAAGGACGTCCTGCTCCTCGACGTGACCCCGCTGTCCCTCGGCATCGAGACCAAGGGCGGCATCATGACCAAGCTCATCGAGCGCAACACGACCATCCCGACCAAGCGGTCGGAGATCTTCACGACGGCCGAGGACAACCAGCCGTCCGTGCAGATCCAGGTCTACCAGGGCGAGCGCGAGATCGCGGCGTACAACAAGAAGCTCGGCATGTTCGAGCTGACGGGCCTGCCGCCGGCCCCGCGCGGCGTCCCGCAGATCGAGGTCTCCTTCGACATCGACGCCAACGGCATCATGCACGTCACGGCCAAGGACCTTGGCACGGGCAAGGAGCAGAAGATGACCGTCACCGGCGGCTCCTCGCTCGGCAAGGACGAGGTCGACCGCATGCGCCAGGAGGCCGAGCAGTACGCGGAGGAGGACCTCCGCCGCAAGGAGGCCGCCGAGTCCCGCAACCAGGGCGAGCAGCTCGTCTACCAGACGGAGAAGTTCCTCGCGGACAACGCGGAGAAGGTCCCGGCCGAGGTCAAGACCGAGGTCGAGACGGCCATCACCGAGCTGAAGGACAAGCTCAAGGGCGAGGACACCGCCGAGATCCGCACCGCGACGGAGAAGCTCGCCGCGGTCAGCCAGAAGCTCGGCCAGGCCATCTACGCCGACGCCCAGGCCGCCCAGGCCGCCGGCGGCGCGGGTGACGCGGGCCAGGCCAAGGCCGACGACGACGTCGTCGACGCCGAGATCGTCGACGACGAGAAGCCGAAGGGCGGCGCTGCCTGATGTCGGAGGAGACCCCGGGTTTCGACGAGGAGCCCGAAGTCCCCACCGGCGCCGGCGCTGACGACGCGGAGCCGAAGGCCGCCGACTCCTCCAAGAAGGAGGACGAGGCGGCCCCGGCCGGGGACAAGGCTCAGGATGTTGCGCTGCTGGCGCAGCTGGACCAGGCCCGTACCGCGCTCGGTGAGCGCACCGCGGACCTCCAGCGGCTCCAGGCCGAGTACCAGAACTACCGTCGCCGCGTGGAGCGGGACCGGGTCGCCGTCAAGGAGATCGCGGTCGCGAGCCTGCTGACGGAGCTCCTCCCGACGCTGGACGACATCGGCCGGGCCCGCGAGCACGGCGAGCTGGTCGGCGGCTTCAAGTCGGTGGCCGAGTCGCTGGAGACCGCCGCGGCCAAGATGGGGCTGCAGCAGTTCGGCAAGGAGGGCGAGCCCTTCGACCCGACGATCCACGAGGCCCTGATGCACTCGTACGCGCCGGACGTCACCGAGACGACCTGCGTGGCGATCCTGCAGCCGGGGTACCGGATCGGCGAGCGCACGATCCGCCCCGCGCGGGTCGCGGTGGCCGAGCCCCAGCCGGGCGCGGCACCCGCCGCCAAGTCCGAGTCCGGCGACGGCGACACGCCGTCCGACAAGGACACGGATGCCCCCGACAAGGGCTGACGCACACCATGTAGGGATCCGAGAGGAGGGACACCGGGGATGAGCACGAAGGACTTCGTCGAGAAGGACTACTACAAGGTCCTCGGTGTCCCGAAGGACGCCACCGAGGCCGAGATCAAGAAGGCGTACCGGAAGCTCGCCCGCGAGTTCCACCCGGACGCCAACAAGGGCGACGCCTCGGCCGAGGAGCGCTTCAAGGAGATCTCCGAGGCGAACGACGTCCTCGGCGACGCCAAGAAGCGCAAGGAGTACGACGAGGCCCGCGCGCTGTTCGGGAACGGCGGCTTCCGCGCCGGTCCGGGCGGCGGCGGCTCGTTCAACTTCGACCTGGGCGACCTCTTCGGGGGCACCCAGGCCGGCGGCCAGGGCGGCTTCGGCGGCGGCCTGGGCGACGTCTTCGGCGGCCTGTTCAACCGCGGCGCCGGCGCCGGTGCGGGCACCCGCACCCAGCCGCGCCGCGGCCAGGACATCGAGTCGGAGGTCACGCTCTCCTTCACGGAGGCCGTGGACGGTGCGACCGTGCCGCTGCGGATGTCCTCGCAGGCCCCCTGCAAGGCCTGTTCGGGCACCGGCGACACGAACGGCACGCCCCGCGTGTGCCCGACCTGCGTCGGCACCGGCCAGGTCTCCCGGGGCAGCGGCGGCGGCTTCTCGCTGACCGACCCCTGCGCGGACTGCAAGGGCCGCGGCCTGATCGCGGAGAACCCCTGCGAGGTCTGCAAGGGCAGCGGGCGCGCCAAGTCCTCCCGCACCATGCAGGTCCGGATCCCGGCGGGCGTCTCCGACGGCCAGCGGATCCGGCTGCGCGGCAAGGGCGCCCCGGGCGAGCGCGGCGGCCCGGCCGGCGACCTGTACGTCGTCGTGCACGTCGGCAGCCACCCGGTGTTCGGCCGCAAGGGCGACAACCTCACGGTGACCGTGCCCGTCACGATCGCGGAGGCGGCCCTCGGCGCCGACATCAAGGTCCCGACCCTGGGCGGCCCGGCGGTGACGCTGAAGCTGCCCCCGGGCACCCCGACCGGCCGTACGATGCGGGCCCGCGGCAAGGGAGCGGTCCGCAAGGACGGCACCCGCGGCGACCTGCTCGTCACGGTGGAGGTCGCGGTGCCGGCGGAGCTGTCCGACAAGGCCCGCGAGGCCCTGGAGATGTACCGCGACGCGACCGGGTCCGAGGACCCGCGCGCCCTCCTGTTCGAGTCCGCGAAGGGAGCATGACATGGACGGCCGCCGACGACAGCCCCGCTTCGGCGAGGGGGCCTACCAGCTCACCGACGAGACCCCGGTCTACGTGATCTCGGTGGCCGCCCAGCTCTCGGGCCTGCATCCGCAGACCCTGCGCCAGTACGACCGCCTCGGTCTGGTCTCGCCGGACCGTACCGCCGGCCGCGGCCGGCGGTATTCGGCCAGGGACATCGAGCTGCTCCGCACGGTGCAGCAGCTGTCCCAGGACGAGGGCATCAACCTGGCCGGCATCAAGCGGATCATCGAACTGGAGAACCAGGTGGCCGCGCTCCAGCAGCGCGTCGCCGAGCTGTCCGCCGCCGTGGACGGGGCGGCCGCCGCCCTCCAGGCCCGCGAGGCCCAGGTGCACGCCTCGTACCGCCGCGACCTGGTCCCGTACCAGCCGCCGGTGCCGGGCAACGCGCTGGTCGTCTGGCGCCCCACCAAGCGCCCGGGCGACTGACCGGCCGGCCCGCGGAGCACGCCGTGAAGGCCCCGTCGGGCCCCTCCCGCACAGGAGGGGTCCGGGACGGGGCCTTCGGCGTGTCCCGGGGCTCCTGGGGGCCGTCTGAGGGCCCCTGTCAGCCCTCGGGGAGCTGCGCCGGGTTCGAGCCGTGCAGGATCCCGGACTGGGCGATGAGGTAGCCCAGCTGGGCCCGGCTGCCGCTGCCCAGGGCGGCGGCCAGCTTCGCGATGTGCGCGCGGCAGGTGCGTACGTTCATCCCCAGCCGGCGGGCGATGGCCTCGTCGACGTGGCCCTCGATCAGCAGCTGTGCGATGGAACGCTGCACTCCGGAGATACCATCCGGGTTGTGCGTGTACGTGACCTCGTCGCCCAACGGCACGGCCCTGCGCCAGAGTTGCTCGAAGACCTTGATGAGGTAGTCCACGAGCCCCGGGTGCCGCAGCTCCAGGGCCACCCGGCGGTCGTCGCTGGCGGGTATGAAGGCCACCGTGCGGTCGAAGATCATGAGACGCTCTATCAGCTCCTCCAGCGTGCGGATCTCGACCTTTCCGGCCGAGACCCGGTCCACGTAGGCGAGCGTCCCCTGGCTGTGCCGCACGGTGTGCTGGTAGAGCGTGCGGATGCTCACCCCGCGGTCGATCAGCGGAGTGGCGCGCTCCAGGGCCTCGCTGAGGACGAACGTCGAACGCGCCCCGCCCGGTTGGACGGTCAGGGCCTCCGTGTGGCACTCGGCGGTGGCCAGGTCGAGGGCGGCGTTGATCTGGTCGATCCCCTCCAGGACCGTGATGGCGTGGGTGTTGGAGGGGGTCTGGGCGCTGATGGTGAGGAACGGCTCGAATGTGTCGGTGAGATCTACGGCCGTGCGCCGGCGTTCCTGGATCTCGCGTTCGAGCGGATGGAGCCGCTGTGCCAGGGCGACGGACGGGGGAACCGCGCGCAGCTGGTTGGCGTCATCCGGGTCGGGTCGCAGGAGCGCGAATTCGAGCAGGCAGGGGGCGTTCTGGACCTCGCCGCGGGCGACGCGGCCGGTGCTCAGGGCCGCCGCGTACAGTCGCGCGCCCTCCGCGCACATCGCCGTGACGGGGTGGGGATGTGTCGGGTTTGTCTCGCTTCTTACCAATTCTCCACCCCCCAGGGTCCTGAACATGTAAGAACATGATGCATCGTCCCTGTGGCACTGACGTGCCTGAATGAGCCATCGTCTGACAGTGCGGGGGAGAGGATTCCATCAAGTGAGGACGAAGCCGACCATGTATAAGAGAATGCTTCGCTCGGCGCTTGCCGTTGTTTTCTCCGTCGTCGCGGTCATTGGAGCAGTCGTAGCCGGCAACGGCGGCGACGCGGGAAGTGCTCAGGCGGGTGGCGCCGCGCAGGTCGAGCCCAAGGGCAAGACCGATCTCGGCTGGGACTCCAGTCCGGCGGACCTCGGCTGGGACGCGGCCGCTGCGAAGGTCTCCTGATGACCCCCGACGACCGCGACTTCCGTCGCGAAATGGCCTCCGCGTACCGCTCCGGATGGCAGTTCATAGACCTCGCCACGGCGATCCCCTACGCCGGCGATTCGTTGATGGTCACTCTTTTCGGCCAGCCGATCGTCGTCGTGCGCGAAGAGGACGAGGATGTCCGCGCCTACCGCTGCCTGCGCCGCCCCCGGGGCGCACCGCAGCCCGTCCGCTGCGAAGTGCGGTACGGCATGGTCTTCGTCAACCTCGACCAGCGTGACCACCAGCTGTTCGAGCCCGATATCACCACCGCCACCCCCCGCAGTGCCTGAGGCGATTCCCCCGTCGTTGCAGATCGCTCCAGGTGCTACCCCCACACAACGGCGCCATCGTGGACCTGACCACGATGGCGCCGTTGTGCTGTCCGCGTCCAGTGGTTGAACCGGACAATCACCCGTCGGCTCAGGCCCGGCCCATGGCCCGGTCGAGGGTGATCTCCAGGACCACCCGGTCCGGGTTGGGCGAGGGCGTCCGCCCGTACCGCTCGGCGTAGCGCGCGACGGCCTCGGCGACCGACGCCTCGTCCGTACGGATCACCGCGCGCCCCTCCAGGGTGGCCCAGCGCCTGCCCTCCATCTGGCAGACCGCCACCCGGGCGCCGCCGCCGGCCGCCGCCAGGACGTTGCGGACCTTCTTGCTGTGCTTGTTGCTGATCACCCGTGCCAGCCCGGCCTCCGGGTCGTAGGTCACGCCGACGGGCACCACGTGCGGCGTGCCGTCCGGGCGCGGGGTGGTCAGGGTGCAGACGTGCCGCTCCCGCCAGAAGGCGAGGTACTCGGGCGTCGGGTTGAGTACGTCATGGGACATGGGCCGAAGCGTACGCCCGCGCTCCCGGCGGGCCCGTCGGGAGAATGGCCCCGAACGACGCCTTGAGTGGAATAGACTCAACTTTGCAGATGCTGAATCTGTCAGAGTGCGCATCCGGCCAGCCGGCCGGTGCGACGCGTCACGTACGCCCGCCGGAGAGGAGAACCCGAGAGTGGACGCCGAGCTGACCAACAAGAGCCGCGACGCCCTGAACGCGGCCACGAGCAGGGCCGTCAAGGACGGCCACGCCGACCTGACCCCCGCGCACCTCCTGCTGGCGCTGCTCGCCGGCGAGGACAACGAGAACGTCGTCGACCTGCTGGTCGCCACCGACGCCGACCAGGCCGCCGTCCGCGCCGGCGCGGAGCGCCTGCTCGCCGCCCTGCCCAGCGTCACCGGCTCCACCGTCGCGCCCCCGCAGCCCAGCCGCGACCTGCTCGCCGTACTGGCCGAGGCCGACTCCCAGGCCGGCCGCCTCGGCGACGAGTACCTCTCCACCGAACACCTCCTCATCGCCGTCGCCGCCAAGGGCGGACCGGCCGGTGAGGTCCTTTCCGCCCAGGGCGCCACGGCGAAGAAGCTGCTGGACGCCTTCCAGAACGCACGAGGAGCACGGCGGGTGACCACCCCCGACCCCGAGGGCCAGTACAAGGCCCTGGAGAAGTTCGGCACCGACTTCACCGCCGCCGCCCGCGACGGCAAGCTCGACCCCGTCATCGGCCGCGACCACGAGATCCGGCGCGTCGTCCAGGTCCTCTCCCGCCGCACCAAGAACAACCCGGTGCTCATCGGCGAGCCCGGCGTCGGCAAGACCGCCGTCGTCGAGGGCCTGGCCCAGCGCATCGTCAAGGGCGACGTCCCCGAGTCCCTCAAGGGCAAGCGGCTCGTCTCCCTCGACCTCGGCGCGATGGTGGCCGGCGCCAAGTACCGCGGCGAGTTCGAGGAGCGCCTGAAGACCGTCCTCGCCGAGATCAAGTCGAGCGAGGGCCAGATCATCACCTTCATCGACGAGCTGCACACCGTCGTCGGCGCCGGGGCCGGCGGGGACTCCGCCATGGACGCGGGCAACATGCTCAAGCCCATGCTGGCCCGCGGCGAGCTGCGCATGGTCGGCGCGACCACCCTGGACGAGTACCGCGAGCGCATCGAGAAGGACCCGGCGCTGGAGCGCCGCTTCCAGCAGGTGCTGGTCGCCGAGCCCACCGTCGAGGACACCATCGCGATCCTGCGCGGGCTCAAGGGCCGCTACGAGGCCCACCACAAGGTCGTCATCAACGACAGCGCCCTCGTCGCCGCCGCCACCCTCTCCGACCGCTACATCACCTCCCGCTTCCTGCCCGACAAGGCCATCGACCTCGTCGACGAGGCGGCCTCCCGGCTGCGCATGGAGATCGACTCCTCGCCCGTGGAGATCGACGAGCTCCAGCGCTCCGTGGACCGGATGCGGATGGAGGAGCTGGCGCTGAAGAACGAGTCCGACCCGGCCTCCCTCGAACGCCTCGACAAGATCCGCAAGGACCTCGCGGACAAGGAGGAGGAGCTGCGCGGCCTCACCGCCCGCTGGGAGAAGGAGAAGCAGTCCCTCAACCGCGTCGGCGAGCTCAAGGAGCGCCTGGACGACCTGCGCGGCCAGGCCGAGCGCGCCCAGCGCGACGGCGACTTCGACACCGCCTCCAAGCTGCTCTACGGGGAGATCCCGCAGCTGGAGCGCGAGCTGGCGGAGGCCACCGAGGCCGAGGCGGAGGCGTCCAAGGGCACCATGGTCAAGGACGAGGTCGGACCCGACGACATCGCCGACGTGGTCGGCGCCTGGACCGGGATCCCGGCCGGCCGGCTCCTCGAAGGGGAGACCCAGAAGCTGCTGCGCATGGAGGAGGAGCTGGGCCGCCGCCTGATCGGCCAGGGCGAGGCCGTACGGGCCGTGGCGGACGCCGTGCGCCGCACCCGGGCCGGCATCGCCGACCCGGACCGCCCCACCGGCTCGTTCCTCTTCCTGGGCCCCACGGGCGTGGGCAAGACCGAGCTAGCCAAGGCCCTCGCGGACTTCCTCTTCGACGACGAGCGGGCCATGGTCCGCATCGACATGTCCGAGTACTCCGAGAAGCACAGCGTGGCCCGGCTCGTCGGCGCCCCGCCCGGCTACGTCGGCTACGAGGAGGGCGGCCAGCTCACCGAGGCCGTCCGCCGCCGCCCGTACAGCGTGGTGCTGCTGGACGAGGTCGAGAAGGCCCACCCGGAGGTCTTCGACATCCTGCTCCAGGTCCTCGACGACGGCCGCCTCACCGACGGCCAGGGCCGGACGGTGGACTTCCGCAACACCATCCTGATCCTCACCTCGAACCTGGGCAGTCAGTTCCTGGTCGATGCGGTCACCTCGGACGAGGACAAGAAGGCCAAGGTCCTGGACGTGGTCCGGGCGAGCTTCAAGCCCGAGTTCCTCAACCGCCTCGACGACCTCGTCGTCTTCTCGGCGCTGACCCGCGACGAGCTGGCGCACATCGCCGAGCTCCAGATCGCCCGGCTCGCCAAGCGCCTCGCCGACCGCCGGCTGGCCCTGGACGTCACCCCCGAGGCCCTGGCCTGGCTGGCGGACAAGGGCAACGACCCGGCGTACGGCGCCCGCCCCCTGCGCCGCCTGATCCAGACGGCCGTGGGCGACCGGCTCGCCAAGGAGATCCTCTCCGGCGAGGTCCGCGACGGCGACACCGTACGGGTCGACGTGGCCGGCGAGGACCTGCTGGTCGGCCGGGCCCTGTAAGGGCCGCCGCGGCCCCGTGTCCGCCGGGAGCGGATCGCGGGTGCGGGGCTGGACACGGGGTAGGCGAGATGGGGGAGGATGGCGTCATCCGCACGAAGGGAAGTACACGGTGAGCATCGACCCGGCCTCGATTCCGAACTTCGGGGGTCAGCCCGAACCGCAAGGCCAAGGACCGGCGGGCCCCGTCGTCCCCGACCAGGACCTGGTCAAGCAGCTCCTGGAGCAGATGGAGCTGAAGTACGTCGTCGACGACGAGGGTGACCTCGCGGCGCCGTGGGAGGACTTCCGCACCTACTTCATGTTCCGCGGCGAGGGCGAGCAGCAGGTCTTCTCCGTGCGGACCTTCTACGACCGCCCGCACGCCATCGACGACAAGCCGCAGCTGCTGGAGTCGATCGACGACTGGAACCGCCGCACCCTGTGGCCCAAGGTCTACAGCCACACGCACGACGACGGCTCGGTCCGCCTGATCGGCGAGGCGCAGATGCTGATCGGCACCGGCGTCAGCCTGGAGCACTTCGTGTCCTCCACGGTCAGCTGGGTCCGCGCGTCGATCGAGTTCGACAAGTGGCTGCTGGAGCAGCTCGGCCTGGAGAAGGACGTCGACTCCTCCGAGGACGACGAGAAGAAGGAGGAGGACGGCGAGTAGCCGTCCCCCTCCTCCCAGGGGCCCCGCGGCCCCTGCGGCCCCTGCGGCCCCTGCGGCCTTACAGGGGTACCTCCGCCATGAGCAGCAGGTACGCCCCGTAGCCCCACGAGAGCCCGGCCAGGCCGGCGGTCACCGCGACCGCCGTGCGCGGCCGGGCTCTCGCCATGGCGGCCGCCACCGGCAGCAGCAGCGGGAACGCGGGCAGCAGGAAGCGCGGCTTCGACTCGAAGAAGCCCGCCCCGCCGAACGTGATCACCAGCAGGGTCGCCGTGTACACGAGCAGCGGCAGCGGCGTCCGGTCCAGGACGGCCGCCACCGCGAGCAGCCCGGCGGCGGCGAGCACGGCCAGCGTCACCGCGACCGGGATGGTCACGAACCCGCCGGACAGGGCCTTCCAGGCCGTTTCCACGGTCCCGCCGCCGAAGTCGAAGCGCGAGCCCCACTGCCGCTGGACGGTGAAGTAGCCGAGGGGGTCGTGGCGGTGCGCCCCGACGGCCACGACGTACGAGGCCCAGCCCGCGGGCGCGAGCAGCCCGGCCGCCCACACCGCGGGCGCGCGGTTGCCCCGTACCAGCAGCTCCCGCAGGGCCAGGACGGTCACGGCGGCGGCGACGGCGATCCCGGTGGGCCGGGTCAGCCCGGCGAGGGCGGCCAGGGAGGCCGCCCACAGCCAGCGCCCGCGCAGCAGCGCGTACAGCGACCAGGCGGCCAGCGCGCACAGCAGGGGCTCGGTGTAGGCGATGCCCAGCACCACCGCGTGCGGCAGCGAGGCCCACAGGGCGACGAGCAGCACCCCGCCCCGCGCCCCGAGCAGCAGCTCCCCGATCCGGTACACCCCGACGGCGGCAGCGGCGGCGGCCGTCCAGGACACCACGAGTCCGGCTACGGGGCCGCCGCCGGTGAGGTCCACCAGCAGCGGGTACAGCGGGAAGAAGGCGTAGTCGCTCTGGATGGAGTCGGAGGCGGGCCACATCTGGGTGCGGCCGTAGCCGCGGGCGGCGATGGAGAGGTACCAGAAGGAGTCCCAGGAGCTGCCGAGCACCTTCACCGGGTCCTTGCCGGCCCACCAGGCGCCGAGGGCGACGACCAGCGCCCCGGTCCCGCGCACGGCGGCGAACGCCCCGAGCGCGACCCCGGCCGACCAGGCCGTCCCCCGTCTTCGTCCGGTCCGCCCGGGGGCGGACGCCACCTGTCTCGTCGGCGCGTCCATGCCGGGCCTCAGAGCCGGCGGAGGCGGTCCACGGCCTCCTGGAGGACATCGGTCTGCTTGCAGAAGGCCCAGCGGACCTGGGTGGCACCGGCGGACTTGTCGTCGTAGAAGACCTGGTTCGGGATGGCGACGACCCCGCACCGCCCGGGCAGGGCGCGGCAGAAGGCGAGGCCGTCCTTCTCGCCCAGGGGTGAGACGTCGGTGGTGATGAAGTACGTGCCCTGCGGGCGGAAGACCTCGAAGCCGGCGGCGGCGAGCCCGTCGGAGAGGAGGTCGCGCTTGGCGGCGAGGTCGGCGCGGAAGCCGTCGAAGTAGGAGTCGGGGAGGGCGAGGGCCTCGGCGACGGCGTACTGGAAGGGGCCGGAGGAGACGTAGGTGAGGAACTGCTTGGCGGAGCGGACCGCCGAGACCAGCGCGGGCGGGGCGGTGATCCAGCCGACCTTCCAGCCGGTGAAGGAGAAGGTCTTGCCGGCGGAGGAGATGGTGACGGTGCGTTCGCGCATGCCGGGCAGGGAGGCCAGCGGCACGTGCGCGCCCTCGAAGACGAGGTGCTCGTACACCTCGTCGGTGACGACGAGGAGGTCGCGCTCGACGGCGAGTTCGGCGATGACGGCCAGTTCCTCGCGGGTCAGGACGGTGCCCGTGGGGTTGTGCGGGGTGTTGAGCAGGAGCAGCCGGGTGCGCGGGGTGATCGCATCGCGCAGGGCGTCGAGGTCGGGGCGGAAGTGCGGGGCGCGCAGGGTGAGCGGGACGCGGACCGCGCCCGCCATGGCGATGCAGGCGGCGTAGGAGTCGTAGAACGGCTCCAGCGCGATGACCTCGTCGCCCGGTTCGAGGAGGGCGAGGAGGGAGGCGGCGATGGCCTCGGTGGCGCCGGCGGTGACGAGGACCTCGGTGTCCGGGTCGTAGGACAGGCCGTAGAAGCGCTGCTGGTGGGCGGTGATCGCGGTGCGCAGTTCGGGGATGCCCGGGCCGGGCGGGTACTGGTTGCCGCGGCCGTCGCGGATCGCGCGTACGGCCGCTTCGGCGATCTCGGCGGGGCCGTCGGTGTCGGGGAAGCCCTGGCCCAGGTTGATCGACCCGGTGGTGGCGGCCAGCGCCGACATCTCCGCGAAGATCGTGGTGCCGAAGGCGGCGAGGCTGCGGTTGAGGTAGGGGCGGCTGCTGTTGCCCGCGGGTGCGCTCATGGGCGTCATCCTCGGGGGAACCTCTGGAGTTGCTCAAGTGTGCTTTCGAGGCTTTGGCCTGCGGGCATCCCCCCTGCACGCGGGCCACGGGGGTACCGCGACCCGGGCGACCGGGGTGTGGGGAAGGAGGCGGGGCCGTGTCCCTCGTCCTGATTCTCGTGATGGTGGCGGTCGTGGGCTTCGTCGTCCTGGTGGCGCGTTTGTCCAGGTCGGGCGGCAGCGGGTCCGGCGGTTCCGGGAGCAGCTGGTGGGCCGGCGGCGGGGGCTCCTCGTCCTCGTCCTCGTCCTGCGGTTCGTCCTCGTCGTGCGGGTCCTCGTCCTCCTGCGGTGGCGGGGGCTGCGGGTCCAGCTGACACTGGTACGTGCGCCGCGGGCCGAGGTCCGCGATCCGCGCCGTGTGCGGAAGGCGCGCGTACCCCGTGTGGACAAGACGCCCGGCGGGGACAACTTCCTTCGGGCGTCTTCTTGTTCGGACGGCCACTACGGCGTACGGGCGGCGTGGTGTTGAACACGTGAACCGTGAAGCCCCCGGGGGGATGTAAACCCCGTCAAGTTGGGTAAAAACGCTGTGAGTGCCGTGCCTTTCATGATTCCCTCGGTTGAGTAGACCAGTCTCCGGACCTCCCGGGACTTCCTGTGGACCCGTGCCGGTGTCCCCCCACCCGTTGACTACCGCTGGCGGGCCCCGGCCCATCTCCCTCGCGCGTTTGCGGAGCCGACTCATGCTCACGACCCTCCAGACCACCTACACCGACACGCGTGCCGCCGATCTCGCCTGGGCCCTGGGACGCGACCGGCTGCCCGCCCTGGCCGTACTGAACCTCCAGCTCGCGGACGCGAAGGTGGAGTTGCGCCTGCTCGGGGCCTCTCACCAGGTGCTCCTGGAGGAGGGTGAGGTGCTCTGTTCGGAGACGGTCGCCTGTATGCCCGGCAGCAGTACGCCGCTGCCGCTCGGCGTGGCGAAGCGGGTGGGCGACTGGGAGTACGAGTTCGCCGCGCGGGTCGAGACCCTCTCCCGGGGGTCCTTCGCCGGGCGGGCGCAGGAGCTGCTCGCGCTGGTCGCGGATCACCCGAACGGGCTAGCCGGCACCTTCCCCGGTGACCCGCACGCGTTCACCGCGATGCTCGCGCAGCGGCACGAGGGCCAGGTCCGCTGGCGCACCTGGCACGCCTATCCGCAGGAGGGGCAGCTGGTGGCCACCCGCACCCGGGTGGGCGTACGCATGGGCGCCCCCGTCTAGGGGTCTCTTCCGGATCAGCCCCGGCCGGGGACCCGGTGCGATTACGCCAACTGGCCTGATCAACAAGGTACTTGCACCCATGTGGGTGACAGGGTGCCGGTGGGCGGTGACGTACGGTTCGCTGCATGATCGACCGTTCCGCCCCCCGCGGGGTGCTCCCGGCGGCGGAGCCGCGGGGCGTGCAGACCGTCCAGGCCGCCCTGCCCGTACGCCCCCGGACCGGCCGACTCCTCGTGCTGGCCACGGTGTTCGTCTGCGCCGCCTGCGGGCTCGTCTACGAGCTGGAACTGCTCGCCCTCGGCTCGTACCTCATCGGCGACTCCGTCACGCAGGCGTCGGTCGTCCTGTCCGTCATGGTCTTCGCCATGGGCGTCGGCTCCCTCCTCGCCAAACGCCTGCGCCACCGGCCCGCCTTCGGGTTCGGCGCCATCGAGGCCGCGCTCGCCCTGCTCGGCGGCTTCTCCGCCATGACCCTGTACGCCAGCTTCGCCTGGCTGGGGGAGTCCCGGCCGGCCCTCGTCGCGTTCTCCTTCGGCATCGGGGTCCTCATCGGCGCGGAGATCCCGCTGCTGATGGTCCTCATCCAGCGCATCCGCAGACAGGACGCCGGCGGGGCCGTCGCCGACCTCTTCGCCGCCGACTACGTCGGCGCCCTGGCCGGCGGGCTCGCCTTCCCCTTCCTGCTGCTGCCCGTGCTCGGCCAGCTCACCGGAGCCATGCTGACCGGCACCGTGAACGCCGTCGTCGGCGGCGGACTCGTCCTGTGGCTGTTCCGCCGCGACCTCAGCAGGCGCTGCCGCTGGCTGCTCGTCACCGCCAACGCGACCGTCCTCGCCCTGCTCGCCTCCGCCACCGTCCTCGTCGACGACTTCGAGCGGGCCGCCCGCACCGCCGTCTACGGCGCCGAGGTGCGGATCGCCACGCAGACCGGGGTGCAGGAACTGGTGCTGACCGGGCCGTCGACCGGCTCCCCGCGCTCCCTGGACCTCTTCCTCGACGGGCGGCTGCGGGTCAGCGGCTACGACGAGTACCGCTACCACGAGGCCCTGGTCCACCCCGCGATGACCGGCCCGCACGCCCGCGTCCTGGTCCTCGGCGGCGGCGACGGGCTCGCCGCCCGCGAGGTGCTGCGCTACCGGGACGTGGCCTCCGTCACCGTCGTCGAGCTCGACCCCGGCGTGGTCCGCCTCGCCCGCACCGACCCGATGCTCTCCGCGCTCAACGCCCGGGCGTACGCGGACCCGCGCCTCGGAGTCGTCACCGAGGACGCCTTCCGCTGGCTGCGGGGGCCCGCCGCACGGGACCGCTTCGACGTCATCGTCTCCGACCTGCCCGACCCGGGCATCACCCCGAGCACGAAGCTGTACTCGCAGGAGTTCTACGGGCTCGCCGCCCGGGCCCTGAAGCCGGGCGGGCGCATCGCGGTGCACGCCGGACCCCTCACCACGAGGCCGCGCACGTACTGGACCGTCGAGTCCACGCTGCGCGCGGCCGGGCTGCTCACCACCCCGTACAGCACGGGCGGCCGGCTCTCCGGCTTCGCCGCCGGGCCCGACCGCGCCCAGGGCGCGGCCGACGCGCCGCCGCAGGACTGGGGCTTCGTGCTCGCCGCCCGCGACCGGGTCCCCGAGCTGCGCGTGGACCGCGACACCCCCGCCCTGCGGGCCGTGTCCACCCGGGGGCTGCAGGACGCGGCCCGGGACGCGGCCCGCAGCAGGCCGGCCGCCGGGCTCCCGCCGTCCACGCTGCCGCATCCGCGATACCACTGACCCGTGGCGTCGTGTCCGTGTGCAGGGGCGGGCAGCCTCGGTAGGCTCGGCCGCATGGAGCATCAGGTGTTCGTTCCGGTACCGGCACAAGACGTCCGCGCCGTGCTGCGCGACCCCGCCCGGGTGGCCCGCTGCGTCCCCGGGCTCCAGCAGGACGCCGACACCGCGTCCGGGCCGCTCGCCGGGCGGCTCAAGGTGCGGGTCGGCGGCCACACCGTGACCTACCGGGGCGCCCTGGCCCTCACCGAGCGGGACCCCGACCACTTCGCCGCGCAGGGCGAGGGCGCCGAGGTGCGGGGCAGCGGCGCCGTCACCCTCGCGCTCGTGCTGCGGCTGGTCCCGCACGACGGCGGGACCCTGCTGGAGTTCAGCGGCGGGGCCACCGCCGACGGCCGGGCCGCCGCCTTCGACCCGGCGGCCACCGCCACCGCCGCCGGACGGCTCCTCGACCGCTTCGCCGCCAACCTGGCCGGCGCGGCCGGCACCGCGGGCGAGGCCGCCGCCGGGACCGGGCAGGACGGGGCCGGACCCGCCGGGGCCGTGCCGCCCGTGCCGCCCGCGCCGTCCGCGCCGTCCGTGTTCGACGCCGAGGTGCCGCCGCCCTCCCTCGACCCGTTCCTGGAGGGCGAGTTCGCGGACTTCGCCGCCTTCGCCGAGCCGGAGGAGGAGGAAACGCCGGGCGCGGGCCCCGCCGGCCCCGGACGTCCGCCGGCCGAGGCCGCCCACGCCCGCCGCACGATGATCGGCCGCAGCGCCGAGGAGGTCGACCACGCGCCCCCGCGCGGCCGTTACGCCCCGGTCCCGGCGCCCTCCGCCTCCGACGGCGGCAACGGCCTGCGCTGGATCGCCCCGGCCGCGGCCCTGGCCCTCGCCTCGGCGGTCGTGGTCGGAAGGGCGTTGCGCCGCCGTCGCTGACGAGCCGTAGGGTCACCGTATGACTACGCGACTGAGCGCCGGCGGCGCCGAAATCACCATCGATCAGGAAAACGGCTGCCGGGTCAGCGGTCTGCGCGTAGACGGCATCGAGCTGCTGCGGCAGGGCCCCAAGTACGGGGCCTTCCCCATGGTCCCGTGGTGCGGGCGCACGGCGAACGGGCGCTTCCACGACGGCGCCGCCGTCCACCAGCTGCCGCTCAACCACCCGCCGCACGCCATCCACGGCTTCGCCCGGGACGCACCCTGGAAGACGGCCTCGGCGACCGGGACCACCGCGGCCTTCACCTACGACCTCACCGACCCCTGGCCCTACTCCGGCCGGGTGACGCAGCTCTTCGAGCTGGGGCCGGACGCGCTGACGATCCGGCTGGGCGTGGAGACGTACCAGGACTCCTTCCCGGCGCAGGCGGGCTGGCACCCCTGGTTCAACCGGGTCCTGACCGAGGGCGGCGAGCCGGCCCGGATCGGCTTCGACCCGGCCTGGCAGGAGGAGCGGGACGAGGACCACATCCCCACCGGCCGCCGCACCGACCCGAAGCCCGGCCCGTGGGACGACTGCTTCGGCATGCCCTACGGGGTCGACGTCACCCTCACCTGGCCCGGTCAGCTGGAGCTGAAGGTCACCAGCCCCGCCGAATGGGTGGTCGTGTACGACGAGCAGCCCGAGGCCGTCTGCGTCGAGCCGCAGTCCGGCCCGCCGAACGGCCTCAACACCCTCCCGCGCCTGGTCACGCCGGTGGACCCGCTGGAGATCTCCACCACCTGGACCTGGCGGCGGCTGGGCTAGGGCGCAACTAAGCTCGACGCCATGACTGACGTACGCGATGCGCTTCTGCAGCAGATCAAGGACAAGGCCGTCGTGCACGGCAAGGTGACGCTCTCCTCCGGCAAGGAAGCCGACTACTACATCGACCTCCGCCGGATCACCCTCGACGGCGAGGCCGCCCCGCTGGTCGGGCAGGTCATGCTGGACCTCACCGCCGACCTGGAGTTCGACTGCGTCGGCGGCCTGACCCTGGGCGCCGACCCGGTCGCCACCTCGATGCTGCACGCCTCCGCCGCGCGCGGCGCGCGCCTGGACGCCTTCGTCGTCCGCAAGGCGCAGAAGGCCCACGGCATGCAGCGCCGCATCGAGGGCACCGACGTGAAGGGCAAGCGCTGCCTGGTCGTCGAGGACACCTCGACCACCGGCGGCTCCCCGCTGACCGCCGTCGAGGCGGTCCGCGAGGCCGGCGGCGAGGTCGTCGCCGTCGCCACCATCGTGGACCGCGGCGCGTCCGACGCGATCGCCGCCGCCGGCCTGCCCTACCTCACCGGCTACCAGCTCGGGGACCTGGGCCTCGCCTGAGCCCTCCCGCTCCGGCCCGGTCGTCTCGGATCGTGGTCGCGCGGGGGTGACGGGCGGGCCGGGGAGCGGGTGCGGGACAACTGGTGACCAAGGTCCCGGAAGCCTTTGCTCCGGTCCTGACCTGCGGCTTTCCGGACGGGCGGGGTGTTTCACGTGAAACACTCCGCCCGCTTCGGTGACCGGGGGGTGACAGGCGGGGTGGAGTGTTGCGCCGAGTCTGGAAAGATAGGCGCGACGGCGACGTCGCCCCCAGGTCAGGGCCAGCAATAAGCACACTCCCCGCACATCCAAGGAGCGGACAGATGCCCATCGCAACCCCCGAGGTCTACAACGAGATGCTCGACCGGGCGAAGGCAGGCAAGTTCGCCTACCCGGCCATCAACGTCACCTCGACCCAGACCCTGCACGCCGCGCTGCGCGGCTTCGCGGAGGCCGAGAGCGACGGCATCATCCAGATCTCCACCGGCGGTGCCGAGTTCCTGGGCGGCCAGTACAGCAAGGACATGGTGACCGGCGCGGTCGCCCTGGCCGAGTTCGCGCACGTCGTCGCCGCCAAGTACGACGTCACGGTCGCGCTGCACACGGACCACTGCCCCAAGGACAAGCTGGACGGCTACGTACGTCCGCTCCTGGAGGTCTCCGCCGAGCGCGTCGCCCGCGGCCTGAACCCCCTCTTCCAGTCGCACATGTGGGACGGCTCCGCCGAGACCCTGGCCGACAACCTGGCCATCGGCCAGGAGCTGCTCGCCAAGGCCGCCGCCGCGAAGATCATCCTTGAGGTCGAGATCACCCCGACCGGCGGCGAGGAGGACGGCGTCAGCCACGAGATCAACGACGAGCTGTACACCACCGTCGAGGACGCGATCCGCACCGCCGAGGCCCTGGGCCTGGGCGAGAAGGGCCGCTACCTGCTGGCCGCCTCCTTCGGCAACGTGCACGGCGTCTACAAGCCGGGCAACGTCGTCCTGCGTCCCGAGCTGCTCAAGGACCTGCAGGCCGGCGTCGCCGAGAAGTTCGGCAAGGCCTCGCCGTTCGACTTCGTCTTCCACGGCGGTTCGGGCTCCACGCCCGAGGAGATCGCCACCGCGCTGGAGAACGGCGTCGTGAAGATGAACCTCGACACCGACACCCAGTACGCCTTCACCCGCCCGGTCGCGGACCACATGTTCCGCAACTACGACGGCGTCCTGAAGGTCGACGGCGAGGTCGGCAAGAAGTCCACCTACGACCCGCGCACCTGGGGCAAGCTGGCCGAGGCGAGCATGGCCAAGCGCGTCACCCAGGCCTGCGCCGACCTGCGCTCCACGGGTACCAAGCTGAAGTAGGCACCCAGGACCCGGAAGGGTCCGCCGGGACCCGAGAGAGGGGTCCGCCGGTCCGTCACGGACCGGCGGACCCCTCTCTGCGTGCGGCGGGGTGGATTCGGGGTGAATTCGCCCGAGGTGACATACGCCGGTGGACGCGCGGCGTCGCGATGGTGTGGAATCTACTACCCAGAGAAACGTACCCGTGGGGATGTAAGACCGGCGGGCCAGGAGAGGCGACGCCAGCGATGAGGACAGAGCGACCCCAGGTCAAGCAGGAGAGGGCGGTGCGCACGCGCCGGGCCATCCTGGAGGCGGCCGCGCTGGTCTTCGAGGAGCACGGCTACGACACGGCCAAACTCTCGGACATCGTCAAGATCGCCAACGTCACCAAGGGCGCGCTGTACTTCCACTTCGAGTCCAAGGAAGGCCTGGCCCAGGCCGTCATCGACGCGCAGAACGAGGCGCAGCCGCAGATGCTGCCGCAGCAGTTCAAGGCGCAGGAGTTCGTGGACATCGGCATGGTCTTCTCGCACCAGCTGCGGCACGACGCCCTGATGCGGGCCAGCACCCGGCTCACGCTGGACCACGCGGGCCGGGGCCTCGACCGGGTGACCCCGTACCAGACCTGGATCGAGCTGCACGTCCCGCTGCTGGAAGAGGCCCAGCGGCGCGGGGAACTGCTGCCGAACGTGGACCCGTGGGTGCCGGCGCGCCTGATCGTGGGCGCGTACGCGGGCATGAACACCATGTCGTACACGCTCGGGCTGGACATGGACGTCCAGGTCTCGGAGCTCTACACGCACGTGATGCCCAGTGTGGTGGTCCCGGCCGTGGCGATCCGGCTGGACACCGCCCCCGGCCGGGGCGCGCGGGCGCTGTACGGGCCGCAGGCCACGCACGGGTGCCGGCACGGCTGCGCGGGCGGGGTGGCCCCGCTGGACGGGGCCTGACCCCGGCCGGCCCCGCCTGACCCGACCGGCCCCTCCCTCTTCCCAAAAAGATCCTCCCGGGTATTATTTTTTCGCTGGCCTGCCCAGGGAGATCACTGTGGACATTGAGGTACTCGGCACACCGCGGGTCACCGAGAACGGCGTGCCCATCACCGCCCCCACGCCGGAGTCCCGGCACGTCCTGGCGGTCCTCGCGGCCTGTCCCGACCGGGTCGTCCCCGTTTCCGTGCTCGCGGACGAACTGGTCCGCCGCGTCCCGCCCGAGCACGCCCACGCCGCCCTGCACACCGCCGTACGCCGGCTGCGCGAGCGTTTCGCGGAAGCCCTGGGGGCCGGCTCGGTACGAACTCCCGAAGCCGTGCTCTCCACCCGGCCCGGCGGGTATCTTCTCGACACCGCCGGCGGCCGCTGCGACGTCCGCGATTTCGAACGCGAGGCCGGCGCCGGATACCGGGCCATGGGACGCGGCGACTACGGGCAGGCCGCCGCGCGGCTCCGCCGGGCGCTGGACCTGTGGACCGGCCCCGCCCTGGACGGCATCGACGCCGGGACGTGGCTCCGCGGCCGCATCGCCTGCCTGGACGCCGACCGGGTCTCCGTGCTCGGCCAGTGGGCCGAGGCCGAACTCGCCCTCGGACGCCACCGCGAGCTGCGCCTCGCACTCGCGGTCCTGCGCGGCTCCGGCGCCGGCCGCCCCGGCGGCGCCTACCTCGCGGCGCTGCGCCGGGCCGAGGCCCGCGTCGAGGCCGCCCGCAGGACCCGCCCGGCCCCCGGCCCCTCCCTGACCGGCGCCGCCCGCGGCTGACCCGGGGCCCGGGCCCCCGCCCGGGCCGCGCCCGCGCCCGGCCCCCTGCTTGACCCCTCGCCCGACGGAACCTAGGTTCGGTGCCGGGGACGTAAAGCAGCTGGTCGGGGTGGGGGGAGCGGCGGTATGCGACGCGGGGACGGGAGCGGCCCGCTGGCCGTACTGGAGCTGCTCGCGCAGGACGCCCCGCAGAGCCGGTACGAGACCCTCCTCGTCGAGGCCCGCGCCGCGGGCGCCTCGGGAGCCGAACTCGCCGACCTCACCCGGGCCGTGGACCTGGCCGCCTCGGTACGGGCCCGCGCGAGCAGCGGCAAGCAGCGCGAGGCCGCCCTCACCGCCCTCGTCGACACCGCCCACGACCTCACCTCCCCGTACGACATCGACGGCCTGCTGCGCCTGATCACCCGCCGGGCCAGGCGGCTCCTCGGCTTCGACATGGCCTGGCTGTCGCTGAGCCGCCCGGACGGCTCGGCGTACGTGCGCACCTCGGAGGGCGAGACCACCGCCCTCAACGTCGGCCTCGAACTCGGCACCGGCCGGGGCCTCGGCAGCATCGCGCAGGCCCGCCGCTCCCCGGTGTGGACCCCCGACTACCTCGCCGACTCCTCCATCGCGCACGCCCCCGGCATCGACGCCGTGGTCCGGGCGGAGGGACTGCACGCGATCATCGCGGTCCCGCTGCGGCGCGGGAACTCCACCCTCGGCGCGCTCTACGGATCCGACCGCGCCGTACGGGAGTTCACCCCGGACGAGATCGGCATCATGCTCTCCCTCGCCGACCTGGCCGCCGTCGCCATCGAGAAGGCCCGGCTGCTGGAGCAGACCCGCGACGAGGTCACCGAACTGGCGGCCTTCGGCTCGCGCACCAACACCGCCCTCACCCGGGTCCGCTACCTGTGGGAGTGCCACGCCCGGCTGGCCGGGCTGGTCCTGGACGGGGCCGGCCTCGCCACCCTCGCCCGGGCCACCGCCGACGCGCTGGACGGCGTGCTCCAGGTGCGGGACCCGGGCGGGCGGCCGCTGACCGCGACCGGGGAACTGCCCGGCCTGGACGAGGACGCGGTGACCAAGGGCGCCCTCCAGGCCCTCACCGACCGCCGCCCGGTGCGCCTGCCCGGCGACCTGTGGCTCGCCCCGGTACTGGCGGGGGCCGAGGACCTCGGGGTGCTGCTGCTGAGCGCCTCCGAACCCCTCGCCGAGGAGGACGTACGACTGCTCCAGCTGGCCGCGCAGTCCGTGGCCTCCCTGATGCTGATCCAGCGCGGCACGGTCGCCGCCGAGGGCCCCGTGCACGACGAACTCCTCGCCGACCTGCTGGACCGCCCGCACTCCGTCGACCTCCACCTGCTGGAACGCACCCGCCGCCTCGGCATCGACCTGGACGGGCCGCACGTGGTGGTCGTCGCCCGGCCGGAGGGCGGCGAGCTGGGCAGGGCCGTGGCCTGGGCGTCCTCGTACGCGTACCGGATGGGCGGGCTCAAGGGCGTCCGCCGCGGCTGCATCGTCCTCGTCCTGCCCGGCACCGACGCCTCCGCCGCCGCGCACCGGGTCTCCGGCGAGCTGTCGCCGCTGCTGGGCCACGCCGTGTCCACCGGCGCCGCGGGCCCCACCGGGAGCCCGGGCGAGGTGGCCCGCGTCTACGCCGAGGCCGTGCGCTGCCTGGACGCGCTGACCGCGCTCGACGGGGTGGGCGGCACCGCCTCCCTGCGCGAACTGGGCTTCCTCGGCATGCTGCTGTCCGCCGACCACGACGTGGAGTCGTTCGTCGCGGCGACCATCGGCCCCGTCCTGGAGTACGACGCGGACCGGCTGACGGAGCTGACCCGCACCCTGGAGGCGTACTTCGCCTCGGGCGCCAGCCCCACCCACGCAGCCGAGGCCCTGCACGTGCACCCCAACACCGTTTCCCGCCGGCTGGACCGCATCGCCGAACTCCTCGGCCCCGACTGGCAGAAGCCCGCCGGGGCGCTGGAGATCCAGATGGCCCTGCGGCTGCGCAAGGCCCGCACCGTCCTGCACGACCGCCGCACGGCCGCCGACCGCTCGGACGCGGTGTAGCGGGCCCCCCGGCCTACGCCGCCGCGCAGTGCTCCGTACCGGTCAGCGCGCGGGCCGCGTGCGCGACCGAGGCCAGCGTGACGTGCCGGTGCCAGCCGGGCAGGGCCCGCCCGGCGAAATCGCGCAGCCCCGCCTCCCGGCCGCTGTGCTCGGCGGCGAAGGCGACCCGCCGGCCCTGTTTGGTCAGCCGCAGCAGCGGGCCCACGGGCAGCCGCACCAGGTCCGTCACCCACAGCTGCGCCGGCGGGCGGCGCGGGTCCGTCCACTCCCCGACCAGCAGCAGGTGGCGGCGGCGGGCCGGGGACGGGTCGGGCATCATCACCCGCACCGCGACCGACAGGGTGCTGCGGTGGCGGCCGCCCGGGAGCGCGGGGTCCGGGTCGGTCCACTCCACCGGGGTGCACAGCCCCTTCACCGACTGCAGGATCTCCCGCGCGGGGCGCGCCCCGGCGCCGTGGCCGGGCAGCGCGGGGTCGGTGACGAGCAGCGGCGTCGACGGCGCGACGCGGGCGATGACGGGCAGTCCGGCCTCGGCGAAGCGGTTCATCGTGGACCGGGTGCCGATCCGCTGGATGTCCAGCACCACCGGCCGCCGGTTGCCGCTGCGCCGCACCGTCCCGATGACGGCGTCCGCCGCGGACTCCTCGTACGCGGCCTGCGCGTCGGCGGCGTCGAAGGCGTCGAAGGCGCCGGGTGCGCCCGGGGCGTGGTCCTCCGGCAGGTGCATCCGCCAGCCGACCGGATTGACCAGGCCCGCCGAGGCGAACCAGGTCCCGAAGGCCTGCTGCCCCCGGAACATCTGCCCCTGGTGCGGGTCGAAGCGGTGCGCCACCCCCACCGAGTGCTCCCCGCCCTTCGGGATGGCCATCGGCTGCGCCACCCACGCGGTCAGCGGGGTGGACGCCTGGAGGAACCCCGCGAGCGAGGCCCGGATCGGCTCCCAGTCCCAGGTGGAGCCGGAGATGAAGTGGTGCATGCTCTGCTCGGCCGCCCCGCCCCCGACCTGCCCCGCGATGCCCCGCATCGACTTGCGGCCGGGCAGTGCGAGGAGCCCCCGCACGTACTGCCGGCCCTTCTCCCGCTGGTCCTTGCGGCGCAGGGAGGACAGGACGGCGGAACACAGGTCGTCGGCCGCCTCCCGGGCCGGGTCCCGCCGGACCGGCGCCACCGTACCCGTGCCGGTGCCCCCGCTGATGCTGCTGATGCTGCTCATGACCGCTTTCACGACATGCCCCCTCGGCGTGCGTCCACTGCACCTCTACCGTCGGCCGAGCACCCCTCTTCCGGGGAGGTGTGCCGGTCACCGCACTCGGCCGGATCGTGGTGGGGGCGCCACCACCCCGGGTGACTTGACGGACTGCCGGGGCGGACCTGGCCGGACCGCCGCGAATCGGGCACGGTCTGCCGGTGGGGCCGCGAGCCGCGGGCCGGGGCCTGCCCCCCGGCGCCGCTCTCCGCGCGGCGGCGGTGTCGACACGGGAGGGGCGGGGTGCAGTTCGGCGTCTTCTCGATCGGCGAGGTCGTGCCCGACCCGTCGACGGGGCGCATGCCGACCGATCACGACCGGATCCTGGCCATGACCGCGCTCGCCCTGCGGGCGGAGGACGCCGGGCTCGACGTGTTCGCCACCGGCGAGCACCACAACCCGCCCTACGTGACCTCCGCGCCGCCGGTCCTGCTCGGCTACCTCGCGGCGCGCACCCGGCGGCTGATCCTGTCCACCGCCACCACCCTGGTCACCACCAACGACCCGGTCCGCGTCGCGGAGGAGTACGCGCTGCTCCAGCACCTGGCGGGCGGGCGCCTGGACCTGATCACGGGCCGGGGCAACACCCCGAACTGCTACCCGTGGTTCGGCCAGGACCTGCGCCAGGGCAGCGCGCTGGCCCGGGAGAACTACGCCCTGCTGCACCGCCTGTGGCGGGAGGAGGACGTCGACTGGCAGGGCCGCTTCCGGGCCCGCCTGGACGGCTTCACCTCCGTGCCCCGCCCGCTGGACGGCGTACCGCCCTTCGTGTGGCACGGGTCGGTGCGCTCGGCGGAGACCGCGGAGCAGGCCGCGTACTACGGCGACGGCTTCTTCGCGGACAACCTCCTCGGGACGGTCGACCAGTACGCCCGGCTGGTGGAGCTGTACCGGGCCGGGTACGAGGAGCACGGCCACGGCACCGCCGAGCAGGCCGTCGTCGGGCTCGGCGGGCAGGTCTTCGTACGGGCGCGCTCGCAGGACGCGGTACGGGAGTTCCGCCCGTACTTCGACCGGTCCCGGTTCCACGGGGGGCGCTACTCGCTGGAGGAGTGCGTGGCGCGGACGCCGCTGGCCGTGGGCAGTCCGGACCAGGTGATCGAGAAGGTCCTCGGCTTCCGGGAGGCGTACGGGGACTACCAGCGGCAGCTGTTCGCCGTGGACCACGCCGGGCTGCCGGCGGCGGCGGCCCTGGAGCAGGTCGACGTGCTGGGCGAGCGGATCGTGCCGGTCCTGCGCCGGGAGCTGGCCGCCTCCCGCCCGGCGTCCGTCCCCCCGGGGCCCCGCCACCCGGCGACGGGGCCGGGGCGCGTCGCGGCCGGGTGATCCGGGCGCGCCGGCCCGTGTCCGGGGCCCGGACGCCGGGCGGCGGTCGCGTCGGCCAGACTGAGGCCATGTCGATTCACCAGAACCTGCTCGGGGGCCCCGCCCCCACCCACCTGCCCGACGAGCCCGCGCCCCGCGAGGCCCTCGCCGCCGGTACCGACCCGGCCGAGGTGGCCGCCGCGCACCCCACCTCCTCCCTCGCCTGGGCCGCCCTCGCCGACCGGGCCTTCGAGGCCGGCCACGCGGTCGAGTCGTACGCGTACGCCCGTACGGGCTACCACCGCGGCCTCGACGCGCTGCGCCGCGCCGGCTGGAAGGGCCACGGCCCGGTGCCGTGGGAGCACGAGCCGAACCGCGGCTTCCTGCGCGCCCTGCACGCCCTGGCGCGGGCCGCCGGCGCCATCGGCGAGAAGGAGGAGTACGAGCGCTGCTCGACGTTCCTGCGCGATTCCTCCCAGACGGCGGCGGACACGCTCGCATAACGCTCTCCAGGAGCGCCCTAGAGGGGTTCCGGATCCCCTGCTTATGATGCGGAGCAGGGGACCGGGGCTCCACTTACCTCATCGGAAGGAGCGGACCGCTACCCGGAAGCACGTGTCGAGGAGACAGAAATGTCGCACGCCCTTGATGCCTCCGGAGCCGGTTCGGACACCCCGAACCTCGACTTCGCCGGCACGACTCCGTACGAGGACTACGTCCAGGCGGACGTCCTCACCCACCTCCAGCACCTGCGCTCGGACGACCCCGGCGAGATGGTGTTCCTGGTGACCACCCAGGTCATGGAACTGTGGTTCACGGTCATCGTCCACGAGTGGGAGACCGCCGCCCGCGCCCTGCGCGAGGACGACGTCCCGGTGGCGATGGATGCGCTGAAACGATCCCTCCGTGAGCTGGAGGCCCTGAACGCCTCCTGGCGGCCGCTGGCCCAGCTCACCCCCGGCCAGTTCAACTCGTACCGCGCCGCCCTCGGCGAGGGTTCCGGTTTCCAGTCGGCGATGTACCGCCGGATGGAGTTCCTGCTGGGCGAGAAGTCCGCGTCGATGCTGGTCCCCCACCGGGGCGCCCCGCGGGTCCACGCCGAGCTGGAGAAGGCCCTCCACGAGCCCAGCGTGTACGACGAGACGCTGCGCCTGCTGGCCCGCCGCGGCCTTCCGGTTCCCAAGGCGGTCCTGGACCGGGACCTCGCCCTGCGGTACGAGCCCTCCGCCGAGGTCGAGGCCGTCTGGACGGAGCTCTACGCGGACCCGGCCGGCGGGCACGCCGACCTGCACCGCCTCGGCGAGGTGCTCACGGACGTCGCCGAGCTGGTCTGGCGCTGGCGCAACGACCACCTGGTCGCGACGCGCCGGGCGATGGGCGCGAAGACGGGCACGGGCGGCTCGGCCGGGGTGACCTGGCTGGAGAAGCGCGCCACGAAGAACGTCTTCCCCGAGCTCTGGACGGCCCGCAGCCATGTCTGACGCCGCCCTGGACCCGAACCTGAACCCGAACCCGAACCCGAACCTGATACCGGAGCTGCGGGAGCGGGCCGCGCGCCTCGACGCCGAGGACGGCCTCGGCAAGCTCCGCGAGCGCTTCACCCTGCCCGACGGCGTCGTCTACCTCGACGGGAACTCCCTCGGCGCGCTGCCGGCCGGGGTCCCCGGCGCGGTGGCCGACGTCGTGCACCGCCAGTGGGGCGAGCTCCTCATCCGCTCCTGGGACGAGAGCGGCTGGTGGACCGCCCCGCAGCGGATCGGCGACCGCATCGCCCCGCTGATCGGCGCCGCCCCCGGCCAGGTCACCGTGGGCGACTCCACCAGCGTCAACCTCTTCAAGGCGCTCGTCGGCGCCGCCCGCCTGGCGGCGCCCGGCCGGACCCGGATGCTGGTCGACGCCACCACCTTCCCGACGGACGGCTACATCGCCGCGTCCGCCGCCCGGATGACCGGCCTCGAACTCGTCCCGGTCGACCCCTCCGACGCGGCCGGCGCCCTCGGCGACGACACCGCGGTGGTGCTGCTCAACCACGTCGACTACCGCACGGGCCGGCTGCACGACCTCCCCGGTCTCACCGCGGCCGCGCACGCCGCGGGCGCGCTGATCGTGTGGGACCTGTGCCACAGCGCCGGGGCCCTGCCCGTCGGGCTCGACGAGCACGGCGTCGACCTGGCGGTGGGCTGCACCTACAAGTACCTCAACGGCGGCCCCGGGTCCCCGGCCTACATCTACGTGGCCGAACGGCACCAGGGCGCCTTCGACTCCCCGCTGCCCGGCTGGAACGGCCACGCGGAGCCCTTCGCGATGACCCCGGACTACGTCCCCGCCGAGGGGCCGGCCCGGATGCGCGTCGGGACCCCGGACATCCTGTCGATGCTGGCGCTGGAGTCGGCCCTGGACGCCTGGGAGGGCGTGGACGTCGAGGCCGTGCGCGCCAAGTCGCTCGCGCTGACGGACTTCTTCCTCGAATGCGTGGCGGCGTACGTGCCGCAGGGCCGGGTCGAGCCGGTCACCCCGGCCGAGCACGGCCGGCGCGGCAGCCAGGTCTCGCTGCGCGCCGAGGGCGCCCGCGAGGTGATGGCGGAGCTCATCTCCAGGGGGGTCGTCGGCGACTTCCGCGCCCCCGACGTCCTGCGGTTCGGGTTCACCCCGCTCTACGTCGGTTTCGCCGACGTGGAGCGCGCCGCGCGCACACTGGGTCACATTTTCGGGTGACGCGGTAGCGAAACGTCACACCACGGGGCGGGCGGGGCTACGGCTCCGCCCGCCTTCGTGCGGCCCCCTTCCGGAGGCCGGCGGCGCGTGTCGGCCTGGTACGGTCCCGCTCAGTCGGAACACCGGAACATCTGTCCCCCTTGTCCCACGCGTTACCGAGAGGTTGAGCCGATGACGGACCCCGCAGTCGAACGGGACGCCGCCGAGGCCGCCTCGGCCTTCGCGCACCCCCCGGTCGCGCCCGACGCGAGCGCCGCGTACGGGGACCACCCCGACCAGGTCATCGACTTCTACGCCCCGCGCGGGGAGTCCGAGGGCTCCGCGCCGCTGGTCGTGGTCCTGCACGGCGGTGCCTGGCGGGCCCCCTACGACCGGCAGCACGTCACCCCCTTCGCGGACCTGCTGGCCCGGCGCGGTTTCGCCGTCGCCAACGTCGAGTACCGGCGCGGCGGTTCCCTGCCCCACCAGGGTGGAGACGGGCCGGTGGCCGGCCGCTGGCCCGAGACCTTCGACGACGTGGCCGCCGCCATGGACGCCCTGCCCGCCCTGGCCGCGGCCGCGCTGCCCGCCGCCGACTTCCGCCGGACCGTGGTGACCGGCCACTCGGCGGGCGGACAGCTCGCGCTGTGGGCGGCGGCGCGGCACGTGCTCCCGGCCGGCTCCCCCTGGCGGCTGCCCGCCCCGCCGCCGCTGCGCGGTGTGGTGGCGCTGGCCCCGATCGCGGACTTCGCGGCCGCGGAGGAACTCGGCGTCTGCGGCGGCGCGTCGGCACAGCTGCTGGGCGGGCCGGAGCACTGGGAGGCCCGGCTGCCCTGCGCCGACCCGGCGGCGCTCCTCCCGACGGGCATCGCCACCACCGTGGTGCACGGGCGCGAGGACATCGTGGTCCCGCCCGCGGTGGCGGAGTCGTACGTGGCCGCGGCGGCGAAGGCGGGCGAGATGGTCGGCCTGACCCTGGTCGAGGGCGTCGGCCACTTCCCGCTGATCGACCCGGCCGCGGACGCCTGCGCGGTGGTCGCGGAGGAGATCTCCCAACTCGCCTGGTAGCCGCCCCCGGGTGGTCAGCGCCGGGACGCGGCCCGCTTCGGCGGGGTGATGCGCACCCGCTTGGCGGCGGGTGCGCTCTCTATGTCGTCCAGCTGCGCCGTGATCGTGGCGCGCAGGTCGTCGTAGTCCTCGAAGCGGTGGTCGTTGAAGAGGGTGTAGCCGGTCCACATCAGGTTCGCGCAGACCCGCGCCGGCACCCGGCCGGTCCGGGCGCCCATGCCGACCAGCGCCACCGAGCGGATGCTGCCGGGCTTCTCGCCGTTCTGCCGGTGGACCGCCTGGAAGGCGGCCGCGCAGGCCAGGGCCACGTTGAGCGTCTGGCTGACGTTCTGCGCGGACGTCTCCATCGTCGGCGTCGAGATCAGGAAGCGCGGGGTGACGGCCCCGGACGGCACGCACACCGCGCTGCCCACCGGCAGGCTGCCGGCGAACCGGTCGCGTATCGCCCGCTGCACGCGCAGCTGGATCCCCGCTCCCAGGAACCGCTTCACGGCGGCGTCGACCCCGCCGTCCATCCGGCCGCGGGAGTTGGTCGGGCTCACCCACGCGTCGACGTCCTCGTCGAGGATCGAGCCCTGACGGATCTCGATGCCGGGGGTGTCCGCGAAGGCGGCCCGCCACGACTCCACCACCTCGGCGTTGACGTCGGTCAGCACGACCCTGAGCGCAGGCTGTACGAGGTCCTCGGTCATCGTCCACTCCAATCGGGAACCGGTCTTTCCGACCACTCACCACGCTAGCGGCGGGCACTGACAATCGGCTTCGGGGCAGCGGCCGGTGACGGTGGATCAGTGCTTCCGGAGGCGTTGTCAGTGCCCGCTGCTAGCCTGCGGAAAGACTCGAAGTCCGGTTCTGAAATTCGGAGTTCTGCCATGCCCGAAAGCAATTCCCCGGCCAATCCCGCCCAGTCCGACCCGAATGACCCGCTGGCCCTCGCCGAATTGTTCAAGGGTGGTGGCGAGCCCTGGTTGCCCCTGCTCAAGCCCGTTGTCGAGGCCCAGTCGAACGCCGCCGCGTTCATCGGACCGGGCCGCGGGCCGGAAGTCGTACCGGTCCGCGAGCTGACCTTCCAGGCGCTCAAGCCGAATCCACCGCACAAGTGGAAGGTCGTCGTCTTCGGACAGAACCCCTATCCGCGGCCGGAAAGCGCCACCGGCATAGCGATGTTCGACAACACTTTCCACGACTGGAAGGACAGTCAGTTCGGCCGGGTCGTCAGCATTCGCTGCATCATCAAGGCAGCGGCGATGTGGAAGCACGGAATTCCCAAGAAGACCCCCATCGCCGACATACGCGCGCTCCTCAGGGAGCGGGACACCGTGCAGCCGCCGGAATGGTTCCAGGCGATGCTCACCCAGGGCGTGCTCCTGCTGAACGCCGCGCTCACCGCGAGCAGCGACGGGACCCGGGGCGGCGCCGATCCGCACACCGCCTTCTGGCGGCCGGTCGCCGAACGCATCGTCGAGGAGATCCTCAAGGCCAAGCAGGACGCCGACGAGGAGGACCGGGGGGTCGTCTTCGCCTGGTGGGGCGCCCACGCGCGCAGCCTGAAGAAGGTCGTCCTCGAACTCCAGAAGAAGTACCCCGGCGTCGAGGTCCGGCACATCGACCACGCCAATCCCGCGGCGCAGGGCGACATCTTCTGCGACGGCGACCACTTCGCGACGGTCAACGACGCACTCGCGTCCGTGGGCGCGGCCCCCGTCGACTGGCTCCCGGAGAAGGGGTGGAACGAGCCCGCCGAAGAGGCCGGCGGTGCGGGCGGCGAGGACGTCGCGGCACGCATGGGCGCCTTCATCGCCTCCACGATGGAGCTGCACCAGCTGTATCTGGAGCGCCTCTCCAGCGTCAAGGACGAGGGCCTCGTCCTTGACGCCATCACCGGTGTGTTCGACACCCCGCTCATGGACTTCCGGGACGCCGTCGCGCCCGTCGCCGAGCTGCTGTCCGGACTCGGCCGGCACGTCGACCGGTCGTACGAGTTCGGCAAGACCCGGGCGGACGGGCCGGCCGGGCCGGACGGGGCGGCCGCCGGGCTGTCCGCCGACGCGGTCTCCGCGCTCTACCTCTACACCTGCGAGTCCGCGTTCTACCGGGAGATCAACGCCGTCCTGCGTTCCCCGGACCGCTCCAGGCTCGTCCCGTACCTGCCCTACCTGCGGCTGCTGTTCTCGGCTGTGTCGGGGCTGCCCGCGCGTACCGAGCCGCTGTACCGGGGCGTGGCGCTGGACCTGCGGGCGCAGTACCCGCTGGGCCGCACCGTCACCTGGTGGGGCGTGTCCTCCTGCACGCCGAAGCTCGGTGTCGCGCGGGGGTTCCTCGGCAGCCGCGGCAAGCGGACGCTCTTCGAGGTGGTGCCCGCCCGTGCGGTCGGCATCCGGGCCTTCTCCGCGTTCACCGAGGAGGAGGAGTTCATCCTCTCCCCGGGAACGCAGCTGAAGGTCACGGACGTGAGGACCGAGCGCGGCGGGCTGTGCACGGTACGGCTGACCGAGCTGGAGGAGCAGACCCTGGTGTCCTGACCCGGTGCGGGCCGCCGGCCGTCAGTCCCACTGCTGGTCGGCGAGGGAGGCGACCGGCTGGGGCTTGCCGATCACGGCCAGCGCGATGAAGAAGTTGATCTGGCCGATCGCGATGGTGAGGGTGGCCAGCGCCTTCTCGTCGTAGTGCTCCGCGACCTCGGCGTACAGCTCGTCCGGGACGCGCTCCTGGCCGCGGGGGGCGGGCTGGAGGGTGGCCTCCACCAGGGCGAGCGCGGCGCGCTCGGCCGGCGTGAAGTAGGGCGCGTCCTGCCAGGAGGAGACGGCGGTGATCCGCTCCTCGGACTCGCCGGCCTTGCGGAGGAAGGCGGTGTTCAGGACGGTCAGGTAGGTGTTGTGGACGATCTGGCCGGCGCGCAGGTGCACCAGGCTGACCGTGGTGCGCGGGACCGAGCGGTTGCCGGTGGCGCGGAAGAGGGCGGCGCTGATGTCGTTCAGCTCGGGCACGAACTCGCCCGGGTTGGGCATCCGGGAGATCGAGGAGGGGGTGTTCGTCATGGCTGCTGCTCTCCTTCGGTCGGTGTCTTCACAGCACTGACCCGCGGGAGGGCGCGGATGTGACAGGCCCGGGGAAAGTTTTTTTCAGGCAGCCGGGGGCGGCGGCAGGTGCGCGACGGAGTGGGTGAAGTAGTTCCGCAGGTCCTCGGCCATCGCGTAGGCCCGCTTCACGTACACCTCCCAGGGCCGGACGACCGCCGGGTCCTCGTACCGGCGGCTGCCGGTGTGGACGCCTGCGGGGGTGTGGAGGAGCTCGTACAGGACGCGGCCGTCGACGATCACGATCTCGGGGAGCCGGCCGCCGCCGGCCGCCTCGGCGAAGGAGAACTCCTCGGCGGACAGCACCCGCGTCTGGTGCCCGGCCTCGGCGCGCATGTGGAGCCAGTGCAGCTGCCAGCGCAGGTACGGGGACAGCGGCTGCTCCACCACCCGCAGCCGGCGGAAGGGGGAGCCGGTGCGGCTGTCGTCGTCGGCGGCCCGGCGCGCGGTGGTGCGCTCGGCCTCGATCAGCCGGAGCACCTCCCGCCAGTCGCCGCGGCGCAGCGCGTCCCGGGCCGGGTTGCCGGCCTCCTCGAAGTGCTGGAGCCGCTCCAGCCGCCAGGACTCGCCGTTGCGGACCGACGCACGGCGTTCCAGCAGCTCTTCGGCGTAGGCGTCGGCGTCGAGCGCCTCGCCTCGGGTGGCCGGGAGCGCCGGCGCGCGGAGGTCGTGCATCTGCAATCCCCAGCCTGGATGAAGGTCCCCCGACTGTACCGAACGTGATCCACCGGACGCGGTACGTGTTCGCGCGGGTCTGCGCGCGCCAGGCCGAATACGCCGAAGGGGCGGGGGCGCGGTGCGCTCCCCGCCCCTTCGGGCGGCGGTGCCTAGAGGAACGAGTTGATCTCGATCGTCTCGGTGCGGCCGGGGCCGACGCCGATCGCGGAGATCGGGGCGCCCGACATCTCCTCCAGCGCCTTCACGTAGTTCTGCGCGTTCTTCGGCAGGTCGGCGAAGGTCTTGGCCTTGGTGATGTCCTCGGACCAGCCCGGGAGGGTTTCGTAGATCGGCTTCGCGTGGTGGAAGTCGGTCTGCGAGTAGGGCAGCTCCTCGACGCGCTTGCCGTCGATCTCGTACGCGACGCAGACCGGGATCTCCTCCCAGCCGGTCAGCACGTCCAGCTTGGTGAGGAAGAAGTCCGTCAGGCCGTTCACGCGGGTGGCGTAGCGGGCGATCGGGGCGTCGAACCAGCCGCAGCGGCGGTCGCGGCCGGTGGTCACGCCGCGCTCGCCGCCGATGCGGCGCAGCGCCTCGCCGTCCTCGTCGAACAGCTCGGTCGGGAACGGGCCCGCGCCGACGCGGGTCGTGTAGGCCTTGAGGATGCCGATGACGCGGCTGATCTTCGTCGGTCCGACGCCGGTGCCGGTGCAGGCGCCGCCGGCGGTCGGGTTCGAGGAGGTGACGAAGGGGTACGTGCCGTGGTCGACGTCGAGCAGGGTGCCCTGGCCGCCCTCGAAGAGCACGACCTTGTCCTGGTCCAGCGCGTTGTTGAGGATCAGGGTGGTGTCGGCGACGTAGCCCTTGATCTGGTCCGCGTACTGGAGCATCTCCTCGACGATCGCGGAGGCCTCGATCGCGCGGCGGTTGTACAGCTTCGCGAGGAGCTGGTTCTTGCCCTCCAGGGCCGCTTCGACCTTCTGGGTGAGGATCGACTCGTCGTACAGGTCCTGGACGCGGATGCCGACGCGGTTGATCTTGTCCGCGTAGGTCGGGCCGATGCCGCGGCCGGTCGTGCCGATCTTGCGCTTGCCGAGGAAGCGCTCGCCGACCTTGTCGAGGGTGACGTTGTACGGCGTGATCAGGTGCGCGTTGCCGCTGATGAGCAGCTTGGAGGTGTCGATGCCGCGCTCGTTCAGACCGCGCAGCTCGGAGAGCAGGACGGCCGGGTCGACGACGACACCGTTGCCGATGACCGGGGTGCATCCGGGGGAGAGGATGCCGGAAGGGAGAAGGTGGAGCGCGTACTTCTGGTCGCCTACGACGACCGTGTGGCCGGCGTTGTTGCCGCCCTGGTAGCGCACCACATAGTCAACGGATCCACCGAGCAGGTCGGTGGCCTTTCCCTTGCCCTCGTCACCCCACTGAGCTCCGAGCAGCACAAGAGCGGGCACAGGCGTACACCTCTTCCGGATGGGGCATGTCCAAGGTCAGGGGGCGTACGACGATGTACACCGCATGCTGAGCCGTCGGACCGGTGCCCCGGAATAGACGAAGGCCCTGGCGCAATAGCGCAAGGGCCTCTTGCACAAAGATGCTACCCGAGGAAGGACCGAGGTGTCGGCTCCAGAGCCCGCCATGAGCCATGCGGGCGCGCCGGTAGGCGGCCTGCTCGTGCTCGTCGACCCGGTCGCCCGCCGTCTTGACGGCGAGTCCGTGCGAATCGCGAAGGATGTGTTGTCAGCGGGAGCAGCGGCGAAAATCTGCCTCCCGGATTCGCAGGAGGAATTTGCGCGGGCCCTCGCCCGCCGCGGTCATCGGCGGCCGGTGGTCGTGGGAGACGACCGGGCACTGGTGCGGGCCGTGGGGCTGCTGCACCGGGAGCGGGAGCCCGGCGAGCGGGTGGTGTCGCTGATTCCGGTGGGGCCCGCGGGGTCGCTCGTGCTGGCCCGGTCGCTCGGCGTGCCGCTGTCGGCGGTGCTGGCGGCGAGGACGGCACTGGACGGGGTGGCGCGGCCGCGGGACCTGCTGGTGGACGACGGCGGTGGGGTGGTGCTGGGCGGCCTGCGGATCAGTCCGCCGGTGTCGGCCGTGCGGCGCGGCGGGGGCTACCGCTCGCTGCTGCGGACCCTGCTGCCGAGCCCGGCGCCGCCCGTGGGGCCGGTGCACCGGCTGCGGGTGGAGGTCGACGGGGTCGTGGTCGCCGACGGGGACCGCCCGGTGGAGGACGTGGCCGTACGGACCGCCGGGGGCGGCGCGGGACCGGCGGAGGTGGTGGTGCGGCTGTCGGGCGCGCCGCCGCTGAGGGGCTGCGCGGAGGCGGTCACGGTGTCCGCGCTGGTCGGGGCGTCCGGTGAGGACTTCCGCTACCGGGCGGACCACGCCCTGGCCGGCCCGGTGCGGCGGCGCACGTGGACGGTGCGGCGGGCGGCCTGGGCGCTGACGCTGCCGAGGTGAGGCGTCCCGGGGGCTCCGCCCGGGACGACAGGCCCTAGCGGCCGGCCGTCTCGTTCGCGGCGGCCTCGATCAGGTCGCAGACGGGGCCCGGCTGGGAGGCCAGGGAGGCGTGCGAGCTGTCCAGCTCGACCGTCTTGCGGGGGTTCATCCGCTCGGCCATCATGCGCTGGTTGTCCGGGTGGATCATGTGGTCCTGGGTGGACACCTGGTACCAGGACGGCTTTGCCCGCCAGGCCGGGGCGGTGATGGCGTCGCCGAAGGTGGACCCCAGCGGGGCCTTCTGGGTGACGGCCATCACCAGGGCCTCGTCGGCCGTCAGGTCCTGCGCGAAGCTCTCGTGGAACTTGTCCTGCTTGAGCCAGAGGTAGCCGTCCGAGTCCGGCGCGATGTTGGGGAAGGCCGCCGGAGGGCGCTGCTCGGTGAGCGCGCCGGGGCTCTCCCCGGCGTCGGGCGCGAAGGCCGCGACGTAGACCAGCGCGGAGACGTTCGGCAGGTCGCCGGCCTCGGTGATGACGGCGCCCCCGTACGAGTGGCCCACCAGGACCACGGGCCCGTCGATCTGCCGGACCATCTTGCGGGTGCGTTCGGCGTCGTCGGCCAGCGAGGTCAGCGGGTTCTCCACGGCGTGCAGGTCGCGGAAGCCGCGGCGGTGCAGCTCGGTGATGACCTTGGACCAGTGGGCGGCGCCGCCCCAGAAACCGTGGACCAGGACGATGGCGGGCTTTTCGGGCATGGGGACGTGCCTCTTCTCGCTGCGGGGCGGGGCAGGGTGGGGTGGGCGGAGGCCGGCTTCGCTTCACGCTAGGCAGCCCTCCGGCAGCCCGCCACCGGAGGACCCGCCGCCCGCCTAGAACTCCACCAGGAGCTCCCGCAGCCCCCGGATCACATAGCCCTCCTGCCACCGCGGCTCCCTCACCAGCCGCATCGGCGGCCCGTCCGCGTCGAGCAGCGCCCCGAACGAGGCGGCCAGCTCCAGCCGGGCCAGGGGCGCGCCCAGGCAGTAGTGGATACCGGCCCCGAAGGTCAGGTGCGGATTGTCGGCCCGCCCCAGGTCGAGCACGTCGGGTTCCTCGAAACGCGCGGGGTCCCGGTTCGCGGACCCGAAGAGCAGCGCCACCTCGGCCCCGCGGGGGATCAGCACGTCCCCGATCTCGATGTCGTCGAGCACCCAGCGCTCGAACATCTGGAGGGGCGTGTCGTAGCGCATCAGTTCATCCACAGCTGTGGACAACTTTTCCGCGCGCGCCGGACCGGGGTGCGCGCGCAGGCCGGCGAGCTGAACGGGATTGCGGAACAGGGCCCACCAGCCGTTCACCGTGGTGTTCACGGTCGCCTCGTGCCCGGCGTTCAGCAGGAGGACGCAGGTCGAGATCATCTCCTGCTCGCTGAGCCGGCCCTCCTCATCGTGGGCGGCGATCAGCGCGGAGATCAAATCCGCGCCGGGCTCCTTGCGGCGCTCGGCGATCAGCTCCCGCAGGTACGCGCTGAACTCCACGCTCGCCGTCACCGCCCGCCGCGCGGTCTCCGCGTCCGGCCGCAGCTCGAACATCCCGCAGATGTCCGCCGACCAGGGCCTCAGCAGCCCCCGGTCCCCCTCCGGGACCCCCAGCAGCTCCGCGATCACCGCCACCGGCAGCGGCTCGGCGACAGCGGTGAGCAGGTCCCCGCCCCCGGCGGCCCGCAGCCCGCCCGCCAGCTCCCGCGCCAGCCGCTCGACCGACGGCGCGAGCCGCTCCACCATGCGCGGGGTGAACGCCTTCGACACCAGCCGCCGCACCCGGGCGTGCGCGGGATCCTCCAGGTCCAGCAGGCCGTTCCCGTTGAGCACGTGGAACGGCTCGTGCTCCGGCGGCGGAGCCTCCCGCCCGAACTCCTCGTGGCTGAACCGGTGCAGGTAGGTCCGCCCCAGCCGCCGGTCCCGCAGCAGCGCGCTCACATCGGCGTAGTGCGGCACCAGCCACTGCCCCGTCGCCTCACACCACACCGCCCTCCCCTGCTCCCTCAACTCCCGGTAGGCGGGGTACGGATCGGCTACGAACGCGGCATCCCAAGGATCAAAGCGCATCCCAGCACCCTAGGCGCTGCGTTCCCTAAGCAGGCGTCACCAGCCGTGTCTCGTAGGCGTACACCGCGGCCTGGGTCCGGTCCCGCAGGCCCAGCTTCACCAGGATCCGGCTCACATGCGTCTTGATCGTCGACTCCGCCACCAGAAGCCGGTCCGCTATCTCCCCGTTGGACAGGCCCTGCGCGATCAGCACCAGCACCTCCGTCTCCCGCTCCGTCAACTCCGACACCCCCGAAGGGTCCGCCGCCCTCTGCACCTCCGAAAGCTTCGAGAACTCCGAGATCAGCCGCTTCGTCACCGACGGGGCGAGCAACGCCTCCCCGGCCGCCACCACCCGCACCCCCTCCGCCAGCTGCCGGGCGGAGGCGTCCTTCAGCAGGAACCCGGACGCCCCCGCACGCAGCGCCTGGTACACGTACTCGTCGAGGTCGAAGGTCGTCAGGACCAGCACCTTCGCGTCCGTGTCCGCCGCCACGATCTGCCGCGTCGCCTCCAGACCGTTCATCTCCGGCATCCGGATGTCCATCAGCACCACGTCCGGCCTCAGGGCCGCGACCTGCGCGATGGCCTGCCTGCCGTCGACGGCCTCCCCGACGACCTCGATGCCCTCCATCGCGTTCAGCAGGACGGAGAACCCCTCGCGGACCATCATCTGGTCGTCGACGATCAGCACCCGGATCGTCATGCCGGCTCCTCCTCGGGCTGCGGCCGGCTGCGCACCGGTATGAACACGGCCACCTCGTACCCGCCCGCACCGGTCTCCCCGGCCGTCATCTCCCCCTCCAGCATCGCCACCCGCTCCCGCATCCCCGTGATCCCGTGCCCGGCGCCCGGCGAGGGCGGGACGTCCCCGTCCGCCGGACCGTTGACCACCCGTATCCCCAGCCCGCCCAGCACGTACGAGACCTCCACCTCGGCCGGCGCCCCCGGCGCGTGCCGCAGGCTGTTGCTCAGGGCCTCCTGGACGATCCGGTACGCCGACAGCTCCACGCCCTGCGGCAGCTCGCGCACCGCACCCGTGACCGTCTTGTCCACGCGCAGACCGGCCTCCCGCACATTGGCCAGCAGCCCGTCCAGGGCGGCCAGCGTCGGCTGCGGGGCCTCCGGGGCCTCGTAGTCCGCGGACCGCACCACACCCAGCACCCGCCGCAGCTCCGTCAGGGCCGCCACCGCGTTCTCCCGGATGGTCGCGAAGGCCGCCTCCAGCTCCGGCGGCGGATTCTTCACCCGGTACGGGGCCGCCTCCGCCTGGATCGCCACCACCGACATGTGGTGCGCGACCACGTCGTGCAGCTCCCGCGCGATCGTCGTCCGCTCCTCCAGCAGCGTCCGCCGGTCCCGCTCGACGGCCGTCACCTCCCGCTCCGCGATCACCTCGCGCCGGGCCTCCCTGCGCGTGTTGCGGACCGTCACCACCAGCAGGGCCACCGCCGAGAAGAAGGCCATCGGCGCGACGGCGCCGCCGTCCGCGCCGCCGACCAGGATCGGCAGGGCCGTTCCGTACACGAGGGTGATGACCCACATCCAGGCGGCGGCCCGGGGCCTCAGCCGCATCGCCACGAAGGTCATGACGGCGAGGGTCGCCACGAACGTGCTCGGCGACCACGGCCAGGACAGGGTCCGGTCGGAGACCACCGACAGGGCCGTGGTCAGCGCCAGCACCACCCAGAACGCCCCCGCGGGACGCACCAGGGTCATCAGCACCGGACCCGCCGCCAGCAGGCCCAGCACCACGAACTGGACCGGCGGCCCGCCGAACTGGTTGTCGGTACTCGCGAGCATGGTCACGATGAACGCCGTCACGACCACCACGGCATGCGGCAGGTAGGCCGCCTTCGGCCGTATGCCCTCGGGAAGCCGGCGCACCAGCGGCCCGTCCGTCCGCATCGGCGGCAGCGGCCGGTAGGCGAAGGCGTCGGTGATCAGCTCGTCGCGCAGGCTCTGCAGCAGGCCCGAAGCCATCCGCAGTTCGGGAGGCCGGGGGGTCGCCCCGGTGGTCGTCTCGGTCATGTCCAAACCGTAGGCCGGTGCCTCCCTCGACCGCGTCGCCGCCGAAGGGGATTTCCCGGGGTCCCCCTCAGGTACTACACGGGGCCCTCAGTAGCCCGCCGGACGGACCAGACCCGTCTCGTAGGCGAACACCGCGGCCTGGGTCCGGTCCCGCAGGCCCAGCTTCACCAGGATCCGGCCCACATGGGTCTTCACCGTCTGCTCGGCCACCACCAGGTGCGTCGCGATCTCCCCGTTCGACAGGCCCTGGGCGATCAGCGACAGCACCTCGGTCTCCCGCTCCGTCAGCTCCTCGATCCGCGCCCTGGACGGCGCACGCGGGGCGCCCAGCCGCGAGAACTCGGTGATCAGGCGCTTCGTGATGTTCGGCGACAGCAGTGCCTCGCCGGCCGCGACCACCCGCACGGCCTCGGCCAGCTGGTCCGCCGAGGCGTCCTTCAGGAGGAATCCAGAAGCACCCGCGCGCAGCGCCTCGTACACGTACTCGTCCAGGTCGAAGGTGGTCAGCACCAGGACCTTCACCGCCGAGCCGGGCGTGCCCGTGATGACGGAGGTGGCCTCGATGCCGCCCATCCCCGGCATGCGGATGTCCATCAGGACCACGTCCGGCGCGAGTTCCCCGGTCTTCGCCACCGCGTCGGCGCCGTCTATCGCCTGGCCCACCACCTCGATGTCGGGCTCGGCGTTCAGCAGGACGGTGAAGCCCTGCCGGACCATCATCTGGTCGTCGGCGATCATGACCCTGATCGGAGTGCTCATGCGTCCTTCTTCTTCTCGGAGACGGAACCGCCCGGCGGATCCATGGGGAGCACGGCGCTCACCTCGTACCCGCCGTCAGGGCGCGGGCCGGCCGCCAGCTCTCCCCCCAGCATGCCCGCCCGCTCCCGCATGCCGAGCAGCCCGTGCCCCGCACCGGGCGACGGCGGGGCCGGCCGGGTCGGCGCCGAGTTCGCCACGCACAGGTGCAGTTCGCGCGGCCCGTAGGCGATGCCGACCTCCACACGGGAACCGGGGGCGTGGCGCAGGCAGTTGCTCAGCGCCTCCTGCACGATCCGGTAGGCGGTGAGCTCCGCGCCCGGGGTCAGCGGCCGCCGTATCCCCGCCGTCTCGGTGGTGACGTCCAGTCCGGCCGCGCGCACGTTGTCCACGAGGGCGTCCAGCTCGGCGAGGGTGGGCTGCGGGTGGTGCGGGTTCGCCGGGTCGTCGGCGTGCTCGGAGCGCAGCACGCCCAGGACGCGCCGCAGTTCGGTGAGGGCCTCCAGGGCGTTCTGCCGGATGCCGGCGAGGTTCTCCTTCAGCTCCGGAGACGGGTTCTCCACCAGGTGCGGGGCCACCTGGGCCTGGATGGAGATCACCGACATGTGGTGCGCGACGACGTCGTGCAGCTCACGGGCGATCCGGCTGCGCTCCTCCAGCAGCGTCCGCCGTGCCCGCTCCTCCTCCGTCAGGGTCTCCTGCGCGACGAGCTGGCCGCGGGCCAGCCGCGTCGCCCGCAGCGCGTACCCGAGGAGGCCGGCGAAGCCGAAGACGAGGAGCGCGCCGACCGTGCTGCTCTGGCTGTGCTCCGGCTTGAAGAGCATTTCGGCGATTCCGGTGCAGGCCACGGAGACGGAGACGACCGCGGCCGTCACCCTGGGCGGCACGCGCAGGGCCACCAGCAGGACCAGCGGGGCGAAGGCGAAGGGCCCGATCGGCGTCCAGGGCCAGGTCTGGCCCTGCCCGACGTGGCCGTGGATCGCGGCGGCGATGAAGCCGTAGGTCACCAGGCCGAGCCACCAGGCGGCGACCGGCCGGAACATCGCGGCCACGATGGAGAAGCCGGTGAAGAGGCACAGCACGATGACGCTCGGATCGCGCACGTGGTAGTGGTCCTGGACCTGAGTCAACGTCAGAAAGCCGAAGAGGACCGCGACGTACACGACCAGGGCGTGCGGCAGCCGGTTCAGCCAGCGGGGCCGCTTCATCGGGGGCAGCGGATCCCGCCCGAGGAAGAACAGCTGCCGGGTCACACCGCGCGCGGCGGGGACGTCCTGGCCGGGCCCCTCGGCCGCGGTCTCTCTCTGCTCGTGCACGTCGTCCACCCTAGGCATGGGAGATCTCCCTCGTGGATGCCGGTCGCCGGTCGCGCGGTGTCCCCGCGGCCTTCCGCGGCCGGGGGGCCCGCTCGTAGGTGTGGAAGGCGGCCCAGCAGACGGCCAGGGCGGCCGCGAACACCGGCAGCCACAGGAGCCGGGCGGCTATCCAGCCCGCGGTACCGGGCACGGTGTGCAGCCCGGGCAGATCGGTGGAGACCAGCAGCCCCAGGGCGGTGACGGACATCATCGCGGTCTGGTGCCAGAGGAACACCGTCATCGCGGAGAGGTTCATCAGGGCGACCTTCGCCCAGGTGCGGGGCCGGCGCATGGCCCGCGCCAGCGGCCCGCGCGCCAGCAGCGCCAGCCCGCACTGGGCCAGCCCGAAGGCGACGGCGGCCAGTGTCGGCGGGTTCAGGTTGGACACCGCCGCCCCCGGCACCCCCACCATCGAGGCCGGGTACCCGCCCCACAGGACCAGCGCGGCCGCACCGGCCGCGCCCCCGCCCAGCAGGAGCAGGGCCGGACGGCGCCGGGCGAACGCACCCCGAGCCCACGCGGCCCCCAGGGTGTAGGGGACGAGCCAGCCCGCGGCGACATTGACCCAGCCGATCCACTCGGGCCCGCCCAGACCGAACCGCCACACGTCGACCGCCGCCACCACGAGCGCGGGCCACAGCGGGCTCAGCCGGACCACCAGCGGGGTGGCGGCGGTCAGCGCGGCGAACACCAGCAGGAACCACAGCGGCGACCACACCAGCCGGAGCAGGGTCCGGACGGTGTCCAGCTCGGCGCCGCCCAGCAGCAGCCCGCCCGCCACGACCGCCCACAGCGCGAGCACCGCCGCCACCGGGCGGAACAGCCGCCCCAGCCGCAACCGGACCCAGCTCCCGTACGCGACCCCGCGCGCCCGCGCCGACGCGTACCCCTGGGCCGCGACGTGCCCGCCGACCAGGAAGAACACGGCCAGCGTCTGGAACACCCAGGACACCGGGGCCAGCCAGGGCATGTGGGCCAGCGGACTCACCCCGCGCAGGCCGCCGTCCGTACTGGTCAGCGAGGTCACCAGCCAGTGCCCGAGCACCACGCCGAGGATCGCGAGGGCCCGCAGGGCGTCCACCGAACGGTCCCGGTCCGCCGGGGTCGCCCCGTCGACGCGGTCGGCCAGCGCCGACCAGCGGGCGAGCGGGCTACGCATGCGGGGCCTCCGCTCCGAGGACGATGCGGGCCAGGCTGCCGAGGGACTCGGTGCCGGGCTTGAGGTAGTCGCTGTGCCCGGCGGAGCCGGCCGGGAAGGCGCGGGCGCCGAAGGCGGGATCCACGGGATCGGTACCGAACCCGACCCCGCCGAGCCGGACATGGGGAACACCGCCGATCCAGTCCCCGGAGCCCCGGCCGGCCCACACCCGGGCGGTGGTCGGCAGCTCCCCCGCGGTCGCCGCTCCCGTGCCCGGGCTGCCGTACAGGGCCATGTCGGTGACTTCCGGGCCGGTTCTGGTCCGGCCGCAGACCACCGAGCCGTACGAGTGGCAGAGCAGGGAGATCCGGGCGCCGTCCGGGGTCAGCTTCCGCAACCCGGAGAGGAACGGCCCGAGTTCGGCTGCGGCCCGGTCGGCGCGGTCGGCGGTCAGGACGGTGGTGCTGACCGTGCCGGGGGTGTCGTAGCCGAGCCAGGCGACCACCGCGGAGCGCGGGTGCCCGGCCTGGAGCCGCTGCTGGAGGGAGCGGGCCCCCTCCCGGAAGCGCTGGTAGGTGTCCAGGTTCGTGTCCGAGCCCGGCACCAGGACCGCGATCCGGTCCGCGCCGTCCAGGTCGCCGAACACCTCCACGGCGCGGCCCTGGCCGCGGCCGTCGAAGGCGAGGAACCGGGCTCCGCTCCCGGCCATGGCCCGCAGTCTCGCGGCCCGGCCGGAGTGGCCCGACGCCTCGGCCGTACGGGCCGCACCGGCGATGCCCGCGAGGGAGGCCGCGTACCGGCTCTCCAGGGAGGCGGACTCGGGGACCGCCTCCGGGACGGGCGCCGGGATCCGCGGGGACGCGGCGGCGGACACGGGGAGCACGACGGCCGCGGCGACGAGGCCGGCCAGCAGGGTGCGGCGGAGGCGGCTGCCAGTGCTCATCTCGGATTCCTCTTCCTGTCCTTCGGTCCGGCGGGCAGGCGCCCGCTCTGGTAACGAAGTTAGGAATCGGCCCCCCTCGTCGGCGTCACGCTGCGGAGCGGCCTTCGCAGGTAGCTCTCAGGTATGACCACCGCTACCTGAGAGCCAGCCGACAGCGGTTCTCCACCGGTCCGCGAGCGCCGGGCGGGCATCGGTGCGCCCGGCCGACCCCGGCCGACCCCGGCCGCCCCGGCCGCCCCGGCCGACACCGGCAAATCTCCCTCCACCGGCCTCCGTTAGGGTCCGGAGATGAACGACACCGACTGGCGACACGACCGCATCGGCAGCGCGCACCGGGGGCTGAACCCCACCGTCCTGCGCCGCCTCGACTCCGGATTCGCGGCCATCGGGGACCGGCAGTTCCTGCCCGGGTACTCGGTGCTGCTGACCGACGACCCCGCCGTGACCCGGCTCTCGGACCTGCCCCCGGCGCGCCGGATCGCCTACCTCACCGACCTGGAGCGGCTCGCCGAGGCCGTCGAGCGGGCCTGCGCGCGGCTCGACCCGGCCTTCCGCCGCGTGAACATCGAGATCCTCGGCAACACCGACCCGTACCTGCACGCCCACATCTGGCCGCGCTACGACTGGGAGCCCGAGGACCTCGTCCGGATGCCGGTCTGGCTCTACGAGGACGAGGAGTGCTGGCGCGGCGAACGCCACGCGCTCGCGCCCCGCCACGACGGGATACGGGCCGCCGTCACCGAGGAGCTCGACCGCCTCCTCCCGTAGCGGGCCGGCTCCGCCCCCTACCTCGGAGCTACGTCGCGGACGTGGCCACGCGCACCCCGAAGCCGATCAGGACGACGCCCGTCACCCGGTCCATCGTCCGGCGGACGCGCGGCCGGGTGAAGAAGCGCCGGGCGCGCGAGAGGACGTAGACGTACGTGCTCAGCCAGGCCAGCGTCAGCAGGACGTGGACCAGGACGAGGAGCGCCATCCCCGCCGCCGGGCGCAGGCCCGGCGGCGCCAGGGTGGGCAGCAGGCCGGTGTAGAACACGGCGATCTTCGGGTTGAGGGCGTTGGCGACCAGGCCGGTGCGCCAGGCACTGCCGCCGCGGCCGCGGCCGGTCGCGGGGCGGTCCGCCGGGTCACCGGCCGTCCCGTCCAGGGCCGTCCCGGCACCCGGGCGGCGCAGGGCCTGCGCGCCGAGGAAGCAGAGGTACGCCGCACCCGCGAGCTTGACCACGAGGAACACCTCGGCCGAGGCGGCGAGCAGCGCAGCGAGCCCGGCCGCCGTCAGGGCGCCCCACAGCAGCAGCCCGACGGCGATCCCGCCCACCGTGCGCAGCCCGTCGGCCCGCCCGCGGGAGACGGCGCGCCGGGTCACGATGGCCATGTCGGGGCCGGGTACGAGGGTCAGCAGGGCCAGGACGCCGGTCGCCGCGGCGAGTTGCGTGAGCACACGGCTCAGTCTGCCACCAGGGGTTCGACGTAAACGGCTCTCCAGCGGGGCGCAGGGTCCTGTCCAGGGCTCGTCCAGTACTCCCGGGCGCCGACGACCTGTCCTCCGTGCACCGTCCACAGTGATACGGCCCGGTAGAGGACGTGGTCCTCGGGTATCTCCACCTCGGTGACGACGAGGTCTCCGTCGGCGAGGATGCGCAGGACCTCGACGGAGCCGATGGACCGCCCGCCGGTGTCGTCCTCCTCGTCACGGAGCACGGCGATGAAGTTGGCCCTGCCGACGATCCGCTCGCCGCTGACCGGCCATTCGATGACGGCGTCCTCGGCGACGAGCCCGGCCACGCCGTCCCAGTCGCGTGCCTCGATCCGCTCCCACAGTCGTGCCACTACCTTCAAGGGCTCCATGTGCGGCAGTGTGCGGCGGGCCCGTCTCAGGCAACAAGCTCTGTTTGCAGGCTTATTGACTTCGACACAAACGGCCGTCGACTACTCCCTGTAATACGTGAGAGGGGGGCTGTCTCCCCCGCTCAGCTCGCGGACCAGGCTTCCGTCGGGCAGTAGCCGCAGCCGGCTCCAGCCGCCGGGCGTGCAGGTGGGAGGGGTCCCGGAGGTGACGGCGGAGGCGTCGAGTTCCACCGGGTCGGGGGCGCTGCGCAGGGCGGCCCGCCAGGAGCAGGCGTACCCGGGGTGCTCGACGCGCAGGGTCATGACGGAGTCGCCGACGGCGCCGGGGGTGAGGGTCAGGCGCCAGTCGGCGGAGCCGGACGTGGCCCGCCAGGTGCCGGCGTAGGACTGGGGGAGCCGGCCCGCCCGGGTTCCGCTTCCGGGGCTCCCGGAGGCGGGGGCGGAAGCGGATCCGGAGCCCGCGGAGGGGCCGCCCGCGGGCCCGGAGGGCGCCGTGACCGGGGGCCGGGGCGCGGAGCCCCCGCTCATCACCGCGTACACCGTGCCGCCCGCGGCCGCCGCGACGACGACCGCCACCACGGCGAGCAACGCCGTCGACACGGTGCCGGGGCGGGCCGGGGGCGCCGCGGGAGGCGGCTCGTACGGCTGGACGGGCACCGGCGGCACGGGCACCGGGGGGCCGGCGGTGACGGGCGCCGCGAGGGTGGCGGGGACGGGGCGCGGCACGGACGGTACGGGGGCGAAGGGCGGCGACGGCGGTGCGACGGGCGGGGCGGTCGGCGTGAAGGGCGGGGCGGTCGGCGTGAAGGGCGGCGCCGGGGCCGAGGGCGGGGGCGCCCCCGCCGGGCCGGCGTCCTCGCGGTCGAGGAGCTGTGCGGCCTGCCGCCCCAGCTGGGCCACGAGCGGTGCCGGGAGCCAGGGTTCCAGAGCCCGGCCGTCGGCCACCGTGTCGCCCGCCCCCACCCGGGCCAGCACCGTCGCCGGGTCGGGCCGGGCGGCGGGGTCCTTGCGCAGGCAGTCCGCGACGAGCTCGCGCAGCCCGTTCGGTACGCCGTCCAGGTCCGGTTCGGCCTCGACGATGCGCAGCAGCAGCCCGGCGGTCCCGCCGGGGTGTTCCGCGTCGCCGAACGGCAGCCGTCCGGTGGCCGCGTAGGCGAGGACGGCGCCGAGGCAGAAGACGTCGCAGGCCGGGGTGACCGGCCCGCCGCGCACCTGCTCGGGGGCCATGAAGCCGGGGGAGCCGACCAGTTGCCCGGTCCGCGTCAGGCCGCCGTCGGGATCGTCGAGGGGGCGGGCGATCCCGAAGTCGATGACGCGGGGGCCGTCGATGGTGAGCAGCACGTTGGAGGGCTTCAGGTCGCGGTGGATCAGGCCGGCCCGGTGGATGTCCTGGAGGGCGTACGCGAGTCCGGCCGCGAGGATCCGTACCGTGCGGGCGGGCAGCGGCCCGAAGTCCCGGGCCACGACCTGGCGCAGGCTCGGCCCGGCGACGTAGCCGGTGGCGAACCACGGGGCCGGCGCCTCGGTGTCGGCGTCGAGGACGGGCGCGGTCCAGGCGCCGCCGACGCGCCGGGCGGCGGAGACCTCCTGGCGGAACCTGGAGCGGAACTCCTCGCGGAGGGCCAGGCCGGGGTGGACGAGCTTGACGGCGACGGCACGGCCGCGGTCGGAGCGGGCGAGGTAGACCTGGCCCATGCCGCCGGCCCCGAGGCGGGACAGGAGGCGGTACGGGCCGACGTGGTGCGGGTCGGTGGGGTGGAGCTGCTCCATCGCCGGGTGGTCCCTTCCCCCTGGGCTGACCGGACGGGCCGAGCGTAGTGCGGGGCGCTCCGCGGGGGGAGGGGTTGCCCCGGCCGGTGGCCCCGGCGGGTGGCCCGGCGGGTGCCCTGGCCGGTGCTCTGGCCGTTGTCCCGGCGGGTCCGTTCCGGGGTGCGGCGCGGGGTGCGGGCCGGTGCCGGGGACGGGGTGGGGTGCCGTCCGCGACGGGCTTCGGCGTCCGGCACCTGTCCGGCACCCGTCCGGTACCACCCCGTCCCCGCCCCCTCAGGCCTCCGACGCGATCGCCGACAGCGCCGCCGAGAGGCGGTCCAGGACCGCGACCGCCTCGGCGAAGCCGGCTTCGCCGAGGGCCTCCGCCAGCCTGTCGGCCAGTTCCGCGTGCCCCGGATCGATGCGGGCGACCGCGGCGCGGCCCGCCTCCGTCGGGCGGAGCAGCTTCGCGCGGCGGTGGGCCGGGTTGGGGACGTACTCGGCGAGGCCCCGGGCGGCCAGCAGGTCCGCCACGCGCTGGACGCTCTGGCGGGTGATGCCCATGGTCCTGGCGATGCCCGCCACGGGCAGCGGCTCCGTCAGCACCGCGCCCAGGACCTGCCACCACGCGGCCGTCAGCCCGGCCGGGCGGGCCAGCTCCTCGGAGACCGAGAGGAACTGGCCGTTGAGGTGGAAGACGCCCAGCGCGGTACGGCTGAGCAGGTCCTGCCGCTCCCGCCCGGTCAGCGGTTCGGTCAGGGGTTCAGCCAGGGGTTCAGTCAGGGGGTCAGGCATCGCCCGCCTCCGCCGCCGCCATCAGGACCGGGAACGCGCTCGCGTCGGAGTCGTGGAAGAGCCGGTACCACGCGTCGAGGACGTCCGGCTTGTAGACGCCGAGCCGGGCGAAGACCTCCCGGGCGAAGGCCACCGGTTCGGTCGGACCCGCCGTGATCAGGTCGCCCGCCGTCACGGCGTCGGCCTCCACGTACTGCCCGGCGCCCGCGTACCCCGGCTGCTCGGCGAGGTAGAACGAGACCGCGCTGGTGTGCGGGCGGTCGTCGAGCAGACCCTCGCGGGCCAGGCCCGCCGTGGCTCCGCAGATGGCCGCGACCGGTACCCCGGCGGCCAGGAACTCGCGGGCCTTGGCCGCGAACGGGGCGAGTTCGTCGCCGGAGTCCCAGAGCTCGGCGCCGGTGAGGATCAGCATCGAGGAGTCCTCGGGGCGCAGGTCCCCGAGGGACAGGTCGGGCAGCACCCGGAGCCCGCCCATCGTGGTCACCGGGGTGCCGGCGGAGAAGCCGACCGTGCGGATCCGGTGGCCGTGCTGGGTGAGGTGCGCGGTGGTGTGTCCGGTCTCCCAGTCCGCCCACGTGTCGTAGACCGCGAGGTGGACGGGCTTGGCGGGGGTCTCGGTCATGGTGCTCGCCTCCAGTTGGCAGGACGAAAGCTATGACAGAAGACTGTCATCATGCCAGTGTGCTGTCAATGGCGGCGTCGGGCAGACAGACTGCCGAGGGCGGCCCCCCACCCCCATACAGTCCGCCGATATCCCTTCCCACCTGCGCACTTCTAGCGTGACGACATGACCCCTCATGTCACCGGCGCGACCGTCAAGGCCGCCGACCGCGCTCACGTCTTCCACTCGTGGTCCGCCCAGGCCCTGATCGACCCGCTGGCGGTCGCCGGCGCCGAGGGCTCGTACTTCTGGGACTACGACGGGAACCGCTTCCTCGACTTCTCCTCCCAGCTGGTCAACACCAACATCGGCCACCAGCACCCCAAGGTGGTCGCCGCCGTCCAGGAGCAGGCCGCGAAGCTCTGCACCCTGGCGCCCGGTTTCGCCGTCGACGTCCGCTCCGAGGCCGCACGCCTCATCGCCGAGCGCACCCCCGGCGACCTCGACAAGATCTTCTTCACCAACGGCGGCGCCGAGGCCGTGGAGAACGCCGTACGCATGGCCCGGCTGCACACCGGCCGCCAGAAGGTGCTCTCCACCTACCGCTCGTACCACGGCGCCACCGCCGCCGCGATCAACCTGACCGGCGACCCGCGCCGCTGGCCCTCGGACACCGCCTCCGCCGGTGTCGTCCACTTCTGGGGCCCGTTCCTCTACCGCTCGCCCTTCCACGCGACCACCGAGCAGGAGGAGTGCGAGCGCGCCCTCGCGCACCTCGCCGACACGATCGCCTTCGAGGGCCCGCAGTCCATCGCCGCGATCATCCTGGAGTCGGTGCCCGGCACCGCAGGGATCATGACCCCGCCGCCCGGCTACCTGGCCGGCGTGCGCGAGCTGTGCGACCGCCACGGCATCGTCTTCATCCTCGACGAGGTCATGTCGGGCTTCGGCCGCACCGGCAAGTGGTTCGCCGCCGAGCACTGGGACGTCACCCCCGACCTGATCACCTTCGCCAAGGGCGTCAACAGCGGTTACGTGCCGCTCGGCGGCGTCGCCATCTCCGCCGCCATCGCCGAGACCTTCGCCACCCGCCCCTACCCGGGCGGGCTGACGTACTCCGGCCACCCCCTGGCCTGCGCCGCCGCCGTCGCGACGATCAACGCGATGGAGGAGGAGGGCATCGTCGAGAACGCCGCCCGCATCGGGGCCGAGGTCATCGCCCCCGGGCTGGCCGACCTCGCCGAGCGCCACCCCTCCGTCGGGGAGGTCCGCGGCCTCGGCGTCTTCTGGGCGCTGGAACTCGTACGCGACAAGGAGACGCGCGAGCCGCTCGTCCCGTACAACGCCGCGGGCGCCGACAACGCCCCCATGGCCGAATTCGCGGCGGCCTGCAAGGCGTCCGGGCTGTGGCCGTTCGTCAACATGAACCGGACGCACGTCGTCCCCCCGTGCACCGTCACGGAGGCCGAGGCCAAGGAGGGCCTGGCCCTGCTCGACGAGGCGCTCACGGTGGCCGACCGGCACACCAGCGGCGCCTGACGGTCCGGACAGCGGACGTCACATCCGCATTCCGGCCGTAGACCGATCGGTTTCAGCCGCGCTGCCTGGCCTAAGGTGTCCGATGACCTATTGAGGAGACGGACCCCTATGCCAGGCAGCCGGAGCGGAGGTGTCACCCGCAACACCCTTCGGCAGCAGATCGCGGACGCGCTGCGTGACGAGGTGCTCGCGGGGCGTCTTCCGCCCGGGACCGAGTTCACGGTCAAACAGATCGCCGAGCAGTACGAGGTCTCCGCGACCCCGGTGCGCGAGGCGCTGGTCGACCTCTCCGCGCAGGGGCTGCTGGAGTCGGTGCAGCACCGGGGCTTCCGGGTGCGGATCTTCACCGTCGACGACTTCCGGGGAATGATCGAGGCCCGGACGCTGATACTCGACGGCATCTTCCGCCGCCTCGCCGAACGCGGCACCCCGCCCGGCACGGGTGAACTGCTGGTGTCCGTGCGCCGCCGCGCGGAGGAGGCGCGGCGGGCCGCGCGCAGCGGTTCGCTCGAAGTGCTGATCGGCTACGACCTGCGCTTCTGGCGGGAGCTCAGCGGGCTGGTCGGCAACGCCTACATCTCGGACTTCCTGCACCGCATCCGCGTGCAGTGCTGGGTCTTCTCCGTGCCGCACCTCCAGGGGGCGCCCGAGCTGCGGGCCGCGCTGTGGGACGGGCACAACGAGCTGGTGGACGCGGTGACGCTGGCCGACGCCGACGAGGTGCGCCGCCTCGTGCGCGCCTACAACCAGCACGGGCTGGACTGGGCCGCGAGCCTCTGACTCCGCACCTTCGCCCGCCCGGGTTCTGCGCACCCCTTCGCGGAGCGTGTCCGGCGCATTACTCTGGCCCGATCGGCGGCAACGACTGATCGGAGCCCGCGTGGCCTGTGACCTGTGGCTGGTCCCCCTTGTCGACGTGCTGTGCCACAGCCCCGACAACCCCTTCGCGGAAGAGATCGCCTCGTACGACAAGGCGCTGGGCGAGGCGGGCCTGCCGTCGGTGCCCGTGTTCGCGTACATGCCCGGCCTGAGCGGGGACGTGGCCCCGGTGGCCGGCTTCGACTACGACGCCCTGCACTTCCTGCGACGGGCGTACCTGCTGCAGATCTGCGGGCTGCCGGTGACCCCGGTGGACGAGCTGGGCGGGGACTACGAGCAGCTGCTGGAGATGTTCGAGGCCACGGCGCAGCAGTCGCACCTGGTGTGGCACTACGACCACGCGGGCGCGTACGTCCCGGTGGACTTCGGGGCTCCGCTGGCCAACGAGGAGCTGCTGGCCGGCGGCGGCCCGCTGGGGTCCGCGCAGGGGCTGCTGCGGGAGCTGGCCTTCGTGGCCCCCGCGATCGGGATAGACCCGGCGAACCCGCCCGCGGCGCCCGCGCCGCCCGGGGGGCCGACTGCGCTGGAGGAGCCCGCGGGGCCGATTCCGTACGACGAGAGCCCCTTCGCGCGGGAGCGCCACGTGTGGCTGGGCCTGCACGCGGCGGCGACCCGCAGCCTCGGCCAGGGCTCGATGATCATCTTCAGCTGACGCTGATGCTGACCGGACCCGGGGATCCCCCAGGCCCGGCCCCCGGGCCCGGCCCCCGGAGCGCGCCACCCCCGTGAGCGGCGCGCCCCGGGGACTCAGCGCGGCTGCTCCGGCGGCCGCTGGCGCGGCATGTTCGGGCGGGTGCCCGGCGGCAGCGGGAAACGGGCCGGGGGGATCCCCGGGTCCGGGCGGGCGGGCGCCCCGGCCATGGACTGCATCAGCAGCGGTGCCGGACCGGCCCGGAACTCCACCATCCAGTCGGCCGTCTCCGAGCGCACGAGTTCCGTGACGTCCTCCGAGAAGCGGCGCAGCACTGTCAGGCACCGCTCGGCGGCCTCACTGGCCGTCCCCTCGGTGGGGCCCAGCACCTCGCGCACGTTCTCCGAGGCCCAGTCGAACTGGAGCGTCTGCAGCCGCCGCTGCACCGCCTGCGCCGTCGCCACGTCCCGCATCCACCCGGACGTCAGCCCGAAGAAGCGGTCGCAGGCCATGCAGGCCGCGGCGAGCAGCAGCGACAGGTAGCCGTACGGGGCCGCGCCGGGCGCGGAGCCCGTCAGCTCCAGCAGCGGCATGGCCGCGCCCGTGACGGCGCCCACGGCCGCCCCGGCCCGCAGCGCCCGCGCCCCCCGGCGCTTCCACGCACGGTCGGACAGGTACCACTCGGCCGTGCGCAGCGCATCGGCCTCCACCCGCCGGTAGAGCTCGTCGAGCCGCTCGGCGGGCTCTCCCCAGTCCCCGAGAGGGAACGGCCGGCCGGTAAGGTCGCCGTCCTCTGCGGGATCCCGGGGTGGCCCCTCGGGCTGCATCTCCGGCTGACTCACCCGGCACTCCCTCTGCCTGCGCTGACGTGTGGTGCGCGTGTGCGCAATGGTGCGCATGCTCTTCCTACCTTCGAATGACGCGCGATGGGCAACGAATCCCGGGTTTTCCGCCCACAAGGAGGGCTCCATCAGGTACGCGCACGCCCCGTCTCTCACCCGAAAGAGTTGGTCCTCCCGGCGTAGGGCGCGGCGCCCGGGGAGCACGTAGGCTCGGATTGACCGAGCCTTCCCCGAAGGCGATCCGCAGCCGTTTCGACGTACGGAGTGAGTACCTGTGATTCCCGGTGGTGGCCAGCCCAACATGCAGCAGCTGCTCCAGCAGGCCCAGAAGATGCAGCAGGACCTCGCCGCGGCCCAGGAGGAGCTGGCCGTCGCCGAGGTCGAGGGCCAGGCGGGCGGCGGCCTCGTGAAGGCGACCGTCACCGGTTCCGGTGAACTGCGCGCCCTCGTCATCGACCCGAAGGCCGTGGACCCGGAGGACACCGAGACCCTCGCCGACCTGGTGGTCGCGGCGGTCCAGGCGGCCAACGAGAACGCGCAGGCGCTCCAGCAGCAGAAGCTGGGACCGCTGACCCAGGCCCTGGGCGGCGGCAGCGGCATCCCCGGCCTTCCGTTCTAATCGCTCCCGCGGACCGCTCCGGCGGACCGCACCCGCACCTCCCGCACCCGCACCCGCACCCAGAAGCACGCAGAAACGAAAGAAGGCAGTCCGTTGTACGAAGGCGTGGTCCAGGACCTGATCGACGAACTGGGCAGGCTGCCCGGCGTCGGGCCCAAGAGCGCGCAGCGGATCGCCTTCCACATCCTGCAGGCCGAGCCCACCGACGTCCGGCGCCTCGCGCACGCGCTGCTGGAGGTCAAGGAGAGGGTCCGCTTCTGCGCGGTGTGCGGGAACGTGGCGCAGGAGGAGCTGTGCGGCATCTGCCGTGACCCGCGCCGCGACACGGCGGTCATCTGCGTGGTCGAGGAGCCGAAGGACGTCGTCGCGATCGAGCGGACCCGCGAGTTCCGGGGCAAGTACCACGTCCTCGGCGGGGCGATCAGCCCGATCGAGGGCGTCGGCCCGGACGACCTGCGGATCCGCGAGCTGCTGGCACGACTGGCGGACGGTGCGGTCACCGAGCTGATCCTCGCGACCGACCCGAACCTGGAGGGCGAGGCCACCGCCACCTACCTCGCCCGCATGATCAAGCCCATGGGCCTTAAGGTCACCCGCCTGGCCAGCGGGCTCCCCGTCGGGGGAGACCTGGAGTACGCGGACGAGGTCACGCTCGGGCGGGCCTTTGAAGGAAGGCGACTTCTTGATGTCTGACGCAACGCTGCACGCCCTGGGACAGGATCCGGACGACTTCGCCGCCTCGATCGCGGACCAGATCGAGTCCTTCATCGTCGCGGTCACCGAGGTGGCCAAGGGCGAGGACCCGGACAGCGCCGTCCCCTTCCTCCTCCTGGAGGTGTCCCAGCTGCTGCTGGCGGGCGGCCGGCTGGGCGCGTACCAGGACGTCCTGCCCGAGGAGCGCTACGAGCCCGACCTGGGCCCGGAACCGGACGTGGACGACCTGCGCGAGCGGTTCGCCCTGATGCTGGAGCCGGTCGACATCTACTCCGAGGTCTTCGACCCCTACGAGCCGCGCAAGGCCCCGGTCGCGCACCGGATCTCCGACGACCTGGCCGACGTGGTCGCCGACCTGCGGCACGGGCTGATCCACCTCCAGGCGGGCCGGGTCACCGAGGCCCTGTGGTGGTGGCAGTTCTCGTACTTCACCAACTGGGGCCCGACGGCCTCGGCGATGCTGCGCGCCCTCCAGTCGCTGATCGCCCACGTCCGCCTCAACCAGCCGCTCGCGGCCCTGGACGGCCTGGACACCGACGAGGACATGGCGGAGGACGAACTCGCGGAGCAGGCCGGCGCGGTCATGGCCGAGGAGCTCGGCCGGCTGGGCCGCCGTCCGGCCGCCCGGCAGGCGGGCGACCGGTAGACGGGCGGCCGGCAGGCGGGCGACCGGTAGACGGGCGGCCGGCAGGCGGGCGGCCGGCAGGCGGGCGACCGGCTAGCGAACCGCGTCTGACCACGGGTGATCACGGGATGAACTGTTCATCTCACGATGTGGTACTCGTCGGCCGTATCGCGGTCGCTCGTTAGACTGACCGGCGACCGCAGTACTGGAATGAGCGAGGAGCGCACGTGGGCCTTGTCGTGCAGAAGTACGGAGGCTCCTCCGTAGCCGATGCCGAGGGCATCAAGCGCGTCGCCAAGCGGATCGTGGATGCCAAGAAGAACGGCCACCAGGTGGTCGTCGTGGTTTCCGCGATGGGCGACACGACGGACGAGCTGATCGATCTCGCCGAGCAGGTATCCCCGATGCCTGCCGGGCGTGAATTCGACATGCTGCTGACCGCCGGAGAGCGGATCTCCATGGCCCTGCTGGCCATGGCGATCAAAAACCTGGGCCACGAGGCCCAGTCGTTCACCGGCAGCCAGGCAGGCGTGATCACCGACTCGGTCCACAACAAAGCGCGCATCATCGATGTGACGCCGGGCCGCATCCGCACCGCGCTGGACGAGGGCAACATCGCCATCGTCGCCGGTTTCCAGGGCGTGTCCGCGGACTCCAAGGACATCACCACCCTCGGCCGGGGCGGCTCGGACACCACCGCCGTCGCGCTCGCCGCGGCGCTGGACGCCGAGGTCTGCGAGATCTACACCGACGTCGACGGCGTCTTCACCGCGGACCCCCGCGTCGTGAAGAAGGCCCGGAAGATCGACTGGATCTCCTCCGAGGACATGCTGGAGCTCGCGGCCTCCGGTTCCAAGGTGCTCCTGCACCGCTGCGTCGAGTACGCGCGCCGCTACAACATTCCGATCCACGTCCGGTCGTCCTTCTCCGGACTGCCGGGTACCTGGGTCAGCAACGAGAAGCCCGAGTCGCAAGGGGACGAGCAGGTGGAGCACGCCATCATCTCCGGAGTCGCCCATGACGTCTCCGAAGCCAAGATCACTGTCGTCGGCGTTCCGGACAAGCCGGGCGAGGCCGCGGCGATCTTCCGCGCCATCGCGGACGCCGAGATCAACATCGACATGATCGTCCAGAACGTGTCGGCGGCCTCCACGGGCCTGACGGACATCTCCTTCACCCTCCCCAAGACCGAGGGCCACAAGGCCATCGACGCCCTGGAGAAGGCGAAGGCGCAGATCGGCTTCGACTCCCTGCGCTACGACGACCAGATCGGCAAGATCTCCCTGGTCGGCGCGGGCATGAAGACCAACCCGGGCGTCACCGCCTCCTTCTTCCAGGCGCTGTCCGACGCGGGCGTCAACATCGAGCTGATCTCCACCTCCGAGATCCGCATCTCGGTCGTGACCCGCCAGGACGACGTCAACGCGGCCGTCATCGCCGTCCACACGGCCTTCGGCCTCGACTCCGACAGCGACGAAGCCGTCGTCTACGGAGGCACCGGACGATGAGTCCGCACCGGTCGGCCCCGGCCCCGGCGCTCGCCGTGGTCGGGGCGACCGGGGCGGTCGGAACGATCCTGCTCCAGATCCTGTCCCAGCGGGCGGACGTCTGGGGCGACATCCGCCTGATCGCCTCCTCGCGCTCGGCCGGCCGCGTGCTGGCCGTCCGCGGCGAGGAGACCGAGGTGCTCGCCCTCACCGAGGACGCCTTCGAGGGCCTCGGCGCGGGCGACGTCGTGCTCTTCCTGACCCCGGCCGAGGTGTCGGCGCACTGGGCCCCCGTGGCCACCGCGCGCGGTGCCGTCGTGGTGGACCAGTCCGCCGCCTTCCGGGAAGACCCCGAGGTGCCCCTGGTGGTGCCCGAGGTGAACGGCCACGCCGTACGCGGCCGCCCGCGCGGGATCGTCGCGGGCCCGGACTGCGTGACCGCCGCGATGATCGCCGCCGTGGGCGCGCTGCACGCCGAGTACGGGCTGGCCGAGCTGGCCGTCTCCTCGTACCAGGCCGCGAGCCGCTCGGGCCGCGCGGGCGCGGAGGCGCTGCGCAGGCAGCTGACCCAGGTCGCCGGAAGCCCCCTCGGGGAGCTGCCCGGGGACGTGCGCCGGGCCGTGGGCGAGGACACCGGACCCTTCGCGGCGCCGCTCGCGCTGAACGTGGTGCCCTGGTCCGGGGAGCTGCGCGCGGACGGCTGGTCCTCGCACGAGCTGGCCGTACGGGCGGAGACCCGGCGGATCCTGGGCCTGGACTCGCTGCCGGTCGCCGTGACCTGCGTCCAGGTTCCGGTGGTGACCGGGCATTCCCTGACGGTACGGGCCCGCTTCGAGCGGGAGGTGGCCGCGGCGCACGCCCGGGAGGTGCTGGAGGCGGCGCCCGGGGTGGTCCTCGTCGACGATCCGGCGGCCGGGGAGTTCCCGACGCCGGCGGACGCGGCCGGTACCGATCCCGCCTGGGTGGGACGGCTGAGGGGCTCGCTCGACGACCCGAGGGCCCTGGAATTCTTCGTGTGCGCGGACAATCTACGCAAAGGTGCCGCGCTGAATGCCGCCCAGATCTCGGAACTGATCGCGGGTGAATTCGCGTAATCCGCTTTGTAGGATCGACATCGATCCCGTGATCAAGGTGATGGCCCGACTGCCGCCTGGATGAATGGGGCAATCGGGAAGAGCGGGTACGCATGAAGGCAATGGGGAAATTGCTGAATACTCTGCCTGGCGCGTACAACCCTGACGGGGGGACGCGTGTCCAACGGGCGTGGCAGAGGCACTGTTGGACGCGGTCGTCCTACCGGCGCGCAGCGGGATCCTTCCCTCGCGCCGGCGCCCAGGCGCGCCCGGCGGCGGATTCCCTGTGATCGTTCCCGTCCCGCCGGCCAGCGTGCCGCACATCGCACCACCGACCCGGGGCGGCCGAGTGCCCTCGCCCCGCGATAGCGCGGACACCGCCACGAGCCCGCAGCCGGCCGGTGCCCTGCCCGCCGGTGCCCTGCCCTCTGCTGCCCTGCCCGCGCCCGGCGCTGCGATACCCGAGGCTCCGGCACCCGGGGCCCTGAAGCCCGGTGCCGACGCCGCTGTCGGCTCCGGTGTCGAAGCCGGTGCCGACGCCGAACGGCCGGTCGTGGCCGGCACCACCGTCGACCACCTCACCGAGACCTACCAGGCCCACTACCGCTCCCTGCTCGGCCTGGCCGCGCTCCTCCTCGACGACACCGCCTCCTGCGAGGACGTGGTCCAGGAGGCCTTCATCCGCGTCCACTCGGCCCGCAACCGGGTACGGGACCGGGACAAGACCCTGGCCTATCTCCGCCAGACCGTCGTGAACCTCTCGCGTTCCGCGCTGCGCCGCCGCATCCTCGGTCTGAAGCTGCTGTCGAAGCCGATGCCGGACATGGCCAGCGCGGAGGAGGGGGCCTACGACCAGCTGGAGCGCGACGACCTGATCAGGGCGATGCGCGGGCTCCAGCGCCGTCAGCGCGAGGTGCTCGTACTGCGCTACTTCGCCGACATGACGGAGGTCCAGGTCGCCGAGACGCTCGGCATTTCGCTCGGCTCGGTCAAGGCGTACGGATCGCGGGGCATTGCCGCGCTGCGGGTGGCGATGGAGGCTGCGCAGTCATGAGGGACGACCACGAGAACCTGCCCGGCCCGGCCGGCGAGGCCACGGCCGACGAGCAGCTGCTGCGCGGCCTGCTGGCCGGAGCCGTTCAGGGGCTGGAGCCCTCCGACGGGGCCCTGGAGCGGCTGCGGCACGCGGTGCCCGCGCGCCGGGCCCGCAAGCGGCAGGCCCTGCTGGCGGCGGCCGCGGTGGCGCTGCTGGGCGGCACCGCGATCCCGGCCGCGCTGCACCTGAACGCCGACGAGGGGGCGGTGGCCGGGCACTCGGCCATGGCCGGCCACGGGGAGTCGCAGGGCCCCAAGGCGGCCGACGCCTCCGACCCGCGGCAGAACGGCTCCGACGCCGTGGCCGGGCCCCGGCCGGTGGGGTCACCGGGCGGCGGCCAGACCACGGGCGGCGGCACGCAGCCGTCCCCGCGCACGGGCGGTTCCCCGTCCGGCGGCACGTCCGCGGGCCCCTCCGGTACCGCGGCGGGCGCCCCCACGGGCGGCGCCGGCCACGGACCTCTGCCCCCGGTGGGCGCGGCCCCCGGTGTGGCGCCGGGGTGCACGGCCGACCAGCTGGGCGTGTCGGGCAGTGCCCGCGCCCCCGAGACGGACGGCAAGGTCTTCGGCAGCTTCAAGGTCACCAACGTCTCCGCGCGGGGCTGCACGGTCGCCGGCCCGGACACCGTGACCGCCGCCTCGGTGGCCTCGGTCGGCCCGCCGCCCGCCCAGCCGGCCGCACCGCCGGTGACGGTGACGGGCCACACGGCGGGGGACCCGGCGAGCGCGCTGCTGCCCGACCCGTCCGCCGAGGCGCCGGTCGTGCTGCTCCAGCCCAACACCGCGTACGAGGTGCGGTTCGCCTGGGTGCCCTCCGGGCAGTCCTGCCCGGTGGCGAAGCCGGCGCCTTCGCTGGGGTCCCAGCAGGAGGGCGGTGCGGCGCAGCCCACGGCCGGCAGGGAGGGCGGTGCGGCGGGCGGTACGGCAGGCGCCACCGAGCCGGCGGGTGCCGACGCGGCCCCGGCCAAGGATCCGCAGACCGGCTCCCGGAGCCCGGCGGCGACCGGGGTGGAGGTCTCCCACACCCCGGGCACCGGCGCCCCCGTCACCCAGACCACCATCCCGGCGGCCTGCGGCGGCACGGTCTACCGCACGGGCCTCATTCCGCCGGGCGCGCCGTAGCCGGCTCCGGCGTCGGCTCCGGCTTCCCGGTGGCGTCCGCGGCCGCGGACGCGGGGGCCTCGGCGGGCAGCAGTCCCGCCTCGGCGTCGCGCAGGGTCTCCACCTCGCGCCGGTAGAGCCGGAACCACATGAAGAGCACGAAGGCGACGAAGACGAACCACTCGCCGGTGTAGCCGAGGTTCTGGAAGGCCTTCAGGTCCAGCCCGGTGTTGTTCGGCGCCTTCGCCGGCACCGGGGTCATCCCGTCCACCGGCGTCTGTACCGTCAGCCAGGCGTCGTACAGCGGCTCGTGCACCAGGTTGACCAGCGTGGCCGCCCCGATCACCCCGAGCTGGCCCGGCGGCAGGCCGCCCTGCGCGTGCACGCCCTTGGTGCCCGAGTTCTCCGAGGACTGGAGGGCCCCCGTCACCTCGACCCGGCCCGTCGGCGGGGCCGGCGCCTTCGCCGCGTCGGCCGTACCCGGCAGCCAGCCCCGGACCACCGGGACCGTCTTCCCGGAGTCGGTCCGCAGCAGGGTCAGGACGTAGAAGCCGGGCTTCCCGCCGAGGTCCCGTTCGGGGACGAGCAGCTGCTGCCCGTACTCGCCGGCCGTGGAAGCCGGCCGCCCGGAGGTCTTCGTGTCCACCGGGAGCAGCGAGTCCAGCGGTTCGGCCGCCTGGTCGGCGGGCCGCTCGGCCTGCGCCTCCTTGTGGCTGCCGACGCGGTCCTCGAACCGGCCGAGCTGCCAGGTCCCCATGAACAGGCAGAAGGGGATGGCGAGCGCGACGAAGACGTTGATCCCCCACCAGCGCGGGGTCAGGAGAAACCGGTGCACCCCACCAACGGTACGGGGGGTGCACCGGAAGCCCGGGGCCGGGTCAGCGCGGAAGGCCCTGAGGCAGGTGCTTCAGGGCGAATTCGAGGTCCATCCGGACCTGCTTGATGCGCTCCTCCACGACCAGCGAGCCGTGTCCCGCGTCGTAGCGGTACACCTCGTGCACCGCGCCGCGGGCCGCGAGCCGGTCGACGTAGTTGTCGATCTGCCGGATCGGGCAGCGCGGGTCGTTGACGCCCGCCGCGATGTGCACCGGCGCCTTCACCGCGTCCACGTACGTGAGCGGCGAGGACGCCTCGAACCGCTCCGGGACCTCCTCCGGGGTGCCGCCGAAGAGCGTGCGGTCCAGGGCCTTCAGCGCCTCCATCTCGTCGTGGTACGCCGTCACGTAGTCCGCCACCGGTACGGCGGCCAGCCCGACCGCCCAGTCGTCGGGCCGCATGCCGATGCCGAGCAGCGTCAGGTAGCCGCCCCAGGACCCGCCCGACAGCACCAGCCGCGCCGGATCCGCGAGGCCCGAGGCCACGGCCCACTCCCGGACCGCCGTGATGTCCTCCAGCTCGATCAGGCCGACCCGGTGCTTGAGGGCGTCGGTCCACTCGCGGCCGTAGCCCGTCGAGCCCCGGTAGTTGACGCGGACCACCGCGAAACCGTGGTCCAGCCAGGCCGCCGGGGTGGCGGCGAAGGCGTCGGAGTCGTGCCAGGTGGGCCCGCCGTGGATCTCGAAGACCGTCGGGAAGGGGCCGTCACCGTGGCCCACGGGCCGCTGCGCGAGCGCGTGGATCCGCCCGCCGGGGCCCTCCACCCAGACGTCCTCCACCGGGACCGAGGCCGGCGGCCGCATGCCCGGCGGGTCCAGCACGATCCCGCCCGCGGTGGACCGCACGACGGCCGGCTCGGCGGCCGAGGACCACTGGTACTCCACGGTCCCGTCCGGGCGGGCCGTGGCACCCGACACCGTTCCCGGCGGCGTGTCCACCCGTACGAGCTCGCGCGCGGCCAGGTCGTAGCGCCACAGCTCGCTGCGCGCCTCGAAGCTGTGCGCGATGAGCAGCGCGCTCCCGTCCGGGTACCACTCGGCGCTGACGTCGCCGGGCAGGTCGACGGCCAGGTCCTCCTCCGCCCCACCGGCCACGTCCCACACCATCGGCTCCCAGCGGCCGCGCCGCTGGTGCCCGATGAGCAGCCGGGTGTCCCCGGCGACGGGTGCGAAGCCGAGCACCTCCAGGCCCAGTTCCTCGGTGCCGCCCCGGGAGTCGTCCAGCTCGGCGACGGTGGCGCCGTCGAGGGTGATCACGCGCAGCGCCGAGTGCATGGCGTCGCCGTGCTCGGTGTGCTCGATCGCGAGGAGGGTCCCGTCGTACGACAGGTCGCCGACGCCGGCCGACTCGCGGTGCCGGTAGACGACCTCGGGGGCGGCCCCGGGCCGTACGACGTGGACGGTGGAACCGTCCTCGTCGGTGGACCGGCCCACGACCGCCGTGCCGTCACGGCCGATGGCGAGGCCGGCGGGGTAGGAGGGCTCCAGGCCGGGGGTGGCGGGCTCGTCCGGTCCGCCCGCGAAGGGCTGGCGGACCCAGGTGCCGAACTCGTCGCCGTCGGTGTCGGAGAACCACCAGATCCACTCCCCGTCGGGGGAGAGCGTGCCGTCGGTGGTGCCGTTGGGGCGGTCGGTGGCCTGCCGCTGCGTGCCGGTGGCCCGGTCCCAGGCGTAGAGCTCGTAGGTCCCGGTGGCGTTCGAGACGAAGAGCGAGCGGTCCGGGGCGTCCTCGGCCCATTCGGGAAGGCCCACGCGCGGCGCCCGGAAGCGCTTTTCCCAGTCGGGCATCTCGGAAGCGGGTGCGGTGCCGGGGGTCAGGTCGCTGTCGCTGCTGGTCATGCGCTCCATTCTTACGGGTCCGGCCGCGGCGGGCGGCCGGGATGCCGACTGGGCCGAATGGGCGCATGGTGGTGTGCGTACGCCGAACGCTTGCGAGAGGGTGTTGATCATGGCCAAGAAGGCTCGTACCGGCCACCACAGCCACCAGGATTCCGAACGCGCGATGGCGAAGAACACGGCGGCCGAGGCACGGGCCAAGGCCGCGGGCAGAGAGGCCCAGTCGCTCTCCGCGAAGACGCGAGGCATGCAGCAGAAGGCACAGGCCAAGCGCGGCTGAGCCTCGGCACCGGTCACCGGCCCGATGTTTCACGTGAAACGTCGGGCCGCGTGCCGGCCTGGGGCCGAGGGCCGCCGTGCGTCCGAGGGCCGCCGTGCGTCCGAGAGCCGGCGTGAGTCCGAGAGCCTAGGCCGAGCCGCGTGCGCGCCCACGGTGGTGTCCCTAGGCTGGACCGCATGCGGATGATCGTCCGGGGTGCCCGGCTGCTGCACGAAGACGGCCTGTCCGACGTGGAGGTCGCCGAGGACGGACGGATCGCGCGGGTGATCCCGTACGACGACCAGAAGGAGCCGCCCGCGACCGGCGTGCTCATCGAGGCCCACGGCGCGCTGCTCACCGCCCCCTTCGTCGAGCCGCACATCCACCTGGACACCGCCCTCACCGCAGGTCAGCCCCGCCCGAACGCCTCCGGCACCCTGTGGGAGGGCATCGCCTGCTGGAGCGAGCGCAAGCGCACCCTGACCCGCGAGGACGTGATCGCTCGGGCCACCGAGGTGCTGCGCTGGCAGGCGGCCAACGGCGTGCTGCACGTCCGTACGCACTGCGACGTCACCGACCCGTCCCTCACCGCGCTGGACGCGCTGCTGGAGGTCCGCGACCGGGTGCGGGACGTCATGACCCTGCAGATCGTCGCCTTCCCACAGGAGGGCATCGTCTCCTTCCCCGACGGCGAGGCGCTGCTGCGCGAGGCCGTCGCCCGCGGGGCGGACGTCGTCGGCGCGATCCCGCACTTCGAGGACACCCGAGAGGACGGCGTCGCCTCGCTGCGGACCGCGTTCGCGGTGGCCGAGGAACACGGACTCCGCGTCGACGCCCACTGCGACGAGATCGACGACGAACAGTCCCGCTTCGTGGAGGTGCTGGCCACCCTCGCCCTGCGCTCGGGCCTGCGCGAGCGCGCCACCGCCTCCCACACCACCGCCATGGGCTCCTACAACGGCGCCTACAGCTTCAAACTCCAGCGGCTCCTGTCCCGTTCGGGCATCAACCTGGTAGCCAACCCCTTCGCCAACCTCAACCTCCAGGGCCGCTTCGACGCCTATCCCAAGAGGCGCGGCCTCACCCAGGTGAAGGAGATGCTGGCCGCCGGGGTCAACGTGGCCTTCGGCCACGACGACGTGATGGACCCCTGGAACGCGCTCGGCACCGCCAATCCGCTCCAGACCGCCCTCGTCGGCCTGTACGCCGCCCAGCTCACCGGCGCGGACGACATCCCGCTCGCGTTCTCGATGGTGACGGAGCGCGCGGCACGCGTCCTCGGCCTGTCCTCCGCCGAGTACGGGATCACGCCGGGCGCCCCCGCCTCCTTCGTCCTCCTCCCGGCGCCCACCCCGGCGGAGGCGATCCGCCGCCAGGTCCGGCCGCGGTACGTCGTCTCGCGCGGCACCGTCCTCGCCGAAACCCCGCCCGCACCGGCCCGGTTGTGGTGGCCGGGAGAGGAGGGCCCGTCGGCGGTGGACTTCACGGCACCCCTCTAAGGTGCGGTCCATGACGTGGACCCTTCACAACCTCGACTCGGGCACGGCCCGTTCGGCCTTCGAGATCGCTTCGGAGTACGCCGACGCCGCCCTCCTCAACCACTCCGTCCGCTCCTACGCCTTCGGCGCCGAGTACGCGCGCGTGCACGGGCTCTCGTACGACGCGGAACTGCTCTACGTCAGCGCGCTGCTCCACGACCTGGGCCTGACCGCGCCGTTCGACAGCCACACCCTGCCCTTCGAGGAGGCCGGCGGACACGTGGCCCGGCTCTTCACGGCCGGCCTGGGCTGGCCCCCGGCCCGCCGGGCCCGCGCGGAGGAGGTCATCGTGCTGCACATGCGGGACGACGTCACCGCCGCCGAGGACGTCGAGAGCCACCTCCTCCAGGTGGGCACCAGCGCCGACGTGTCCGGCCTGCGCGTGCCCGACTTCGACCCGGCCTTCCTGGCCGGCCTGCTGGAGCACTACCCCCGCCTCGGCTTCGGCCCCTCCTTCCTCGCCCTGGTCGAGGACCAGGCGGCCCGCAAGCCCACGTGCGCGGCGGCGTCCTACGTCGCGGGCGGCGCGGCGAAGCGCATCGCCGCGAACCCCCTGGACGCGTGACGCGCGGGGGCCGGCCGGGCGGGTGCCCTCGGCCCGGTCCGGTCCGGCCCGGTCCGGTCCCCGTCGGGCGTCAGAGCCCCCGCTCGATCATGGCGATCACGTCCTGGCCCGCGTCGTGGGCCTGTTCCGGGGTGATGCCGCGCAGGGGGCCGTCGATGATCAGGGAGGCCAGGCCGTGTACCGCCGACCAGGCGAGGAACTCCGCGCCCGGGCGGCGGGCCTCCGGGAGGACGCCGGTCTCCACGAGCCCGTCCAGCGAGGCGCCGAGCAGCTCGAACGGCGTGAGCCCGCCCGCCCCGGCGGCCGTGGCGTCGGCCGCGTACGTCATGTCGGCCGGTACGTGGAAGGCGGTCCGGAACCAGCCCGGCTCGGTCACGGCGAAGCGGATGTAGCCCGTCCCCACCGCCCGGAAGCGGGCGCGGGCGGCCTCGGCCGGGTCCTGGACGGCGGGCAGGCCGTCGATCTCCGCCTCCATCGCCAGGGCCACCCGGGCCATCGCGGCCTGCGAGACCCCGTGCACCAGCGCCCCCCGGTCGGCGAAGTGCCGGTAGGCGGCGTTCGGTGACACCCCGGCGCGCCGGGTGGCCTCGCGCAGCGAGACGGAGTCCGGTCCGCCCTCGCGCGCCAGCTCCAGGGCGGCTTCGAGCAGCGCGCTGCGCAGGTTCCCGTGGCGGTAGGTGCTGCGCTTGGGCGGGGGCGGCGGTTCGGTTTCCGGCGGCATGGAGGCTCGATTCCTCGCTGTATGTGGACGGCGTGAACTTACAGGTATAACCTACGGAAGAGATGTGGACGCCGTCCACATGAGTGCAGGGGGAGCAGACCGTGCAGAAGGCCATTTCCCGCGACGGGACCGCCATCGCCTACGACCGCACCGGCGAGGGTCCCGCCCTCGTCCTCGTCGGAGGCGCCTACCAGGTCCGCGCGGACCCGAGGTGGGCCGTGCTCGCCGGGCTCCTCGGTGACCGCTTCACCGTCGTGACGTACGACCGCCGCGGCCGGGGCGACAGCGGCGACACCGCCCCCTACGCGGTGGAGCGCGAGGTCGAGGACCTGGCCGCCGTCATCGCCGAACTCGACGGCCCCGTCCGGGTGATGGGCATGTCGTCGGGCGCCGTCCTGGCCCTGGAGGCCGCCGCCCACGGCGTCCCGATGGAGGAACTCGCCCTGTACGAGCCCCCCTTCGTCATCGACGGCAGCCGCCCCCCGGTCCCCGCCGACTACGTGGAGCAGCTGGACACCGCCATCGCCGAGGACCGGCGCGACGACGCCGTCACCCTCATGCTGACCGCCGCCGTCCTCGTCCCGGCCGAGTTCGTCGGCCAGATGAGGGAAAGCGGCATCTGGAGCCACTTCGCGGCGCTGGCCCACACCCTCCCGTACGACGCACGGGTCATGGGCGACACCATGTCCGGCAACCCCCTGCCGGCCGACCGCTGGGCGGCCGTACGCATCCCCGTGCTGGCCATCGGCGGCGGCGCGAGCGACCCCTGGCTCCAGTCCGGCGCCCGCGCCCTCGCCGGCCTGCTGCCGACGGGACTCCACCGCACCCTGGACGGCCAGACCCACGACGTGGACCCGGCCGCCCTGGCCCCCGCCCTGGCGGAGTTCTTCGGCGCGGACCGGCCCTCAGCCTGACAGCCGCCGCCGGGGCCCGGGCAGCAGCTCGGTGGTGACCAGGGCCACGACGGCGGCCAGGAACACCACCGGCGTCATCCCCGGGACGCCGACCAGCAGGATCGCCATCACCGCGCTGCTGACCGGCAGCCGCAGCACGCTCGCCCCCGCCGCCGCCAGCCCAGCCGCCACCGCGGGCACCAGCCCCAGCCCCGGCAGCGGCGCCGCCAGCACCCCGGCCGCCGCCCCCAGGAACAGCGCCGGGAAGATCGGGCCGCCGCGCATGCTGCCGAGGCAGAGCGCGTACCCCACGGTCTTGCACAGCAGCACGGCCACCAGCGCCCCCACGCCCCAGGCCCGCGGATCACCGACCAGGGTGGCCATCAGGCTCTGCCCGGACGAGGCCACGTCCGCCGGGGAACGGCCCGTGACCAGTGCGTACGCGGCCGCGCAGACGCCGGCGCCGAGCGCGCACAGCACCGTACGGGCGACCGGGTTCTTCGCCACGAACGCCGCCACCACCTGGCCGAACCCCACCGCCTCGCGCAGTACGGCCGCCAGCACCACGGCCAGCAGCAGCGCCCAGCCCACGTCGGCCGCGTCCAGCCGGGGCACGGCCCCGGGGAGTTTGACGGTCAGCCCGCCCGTCTGCAGGCCGGTCCAGCGCCCGAACCCGGTGAACACCAGGGCCCCCACCCCGCTCGACAGCAGCGCGGGCAGCATGACGGCGACCAGCTGCGGGCCGCCCACGCCCACCACCTCGATCAGCAGCATGGCCGCGATCAGCGGACTCCCGAAGATGGCGGCGATGGCCGCTGCCGCCCCCGCCACCCCCAGCAGCGCCGTGGCCTGCGGGGTGGCCGGCCCGCGCGCGAGGTCCCTCAACAGCAGGGCGAACCCCCCGCCCAGGGCGATCAGCGGCCCCTCCGGGCCCAGCACCGCACCGAACGGCAGGCTCGCCGCGGCCGCCAGCACCACACCCGGAAGCACCTTGGGGGACGACCCGCCCATGGCCAGCCCGGCGGCGGGGACGTGGCCGCCGGCCCCGGGCATCCGGGCCACCACCAGTCCCACGCCGATGCCGCCCACCAGCAGCAGCGGCAACGGCCACCACCACGGCGCCACGTCCCACCCCAGCTCGTGCGGCAGGCTCTCCCACAGCAGCCGCTGCAACTCGTGCAGCCCCGCGAGGAACCAGAAGCAGACCAGGGACACCGGGATCCCGACCAGGGCGCAGAGCAGCAGGATCCTGCGGTACGAAGGCGTCTTCAGCAGCCCCCGCAGCACCACCGGCTCCGGCTGGGCCGGTTGGGAGGGCGGGCGCGGCTGCCCGGGCTGGGCCGGTTCCGTAGCCGTCATGGATCGCTCCTTCTGTCGGGCCGTCGGGCCAGCCCGGTCTCCACCGCTCCGAAGAGCACTTTGGCGACGAGCCCCACCACGATCAGGTTGGCCACCATCTGCACGGTGGCCAGAACCCGCCCGGTCCCGTCGACGGGCGCGATGTCGCCGAAGCCGACGGTCGCGAACACCGTCACCGTGAAGTACAGGGCGTCGGTCCGGGTCAGCGGCTCGGAGAACGACCCGGGCCGGTCACGCGAGAGCAGGAAGTACGTCGCCGAGAACAGCACCAGGAACAGCGGCACCGCGGTGCCCACGGCCTCCAGGGCCCGCAGCCTCGGATAGGCCGACCGGGCGATGGCCCCGACCTGCCAGACGACGAGCCCCCCGAACAGCAGCAACCCCCCGGCCAGCGCCGCGACGGCCGCGACCCCGAAGCCGTAGTCCAGCGGAGCCGCGTAGTACAGGCAGGTCACCACCACCCCGGACCCGACCGCACGCAGCAGGTGCCCCAGCACCACCACGCGCCCGGAGCCGCCGCCCATGACCGCTCCTCACCGCAGCCTGTCCCTCCCCGCATTCCAACACCCCCACCCCCACCCCGCACCCCACGCACACCCACCCGGGCCATGCCCTCGCCCTCCCGAACGGAGTAGTCGGCCCACCACCCGATTTGATCACTCTTCGTAGTGGATGTCTTCGCCCCGGAGAGCCCTGGAGCCTCCGTGAGGAGTTCCGTTCTCTGCAAGGACAACCCCCCACCGAAGGGCACCAGACATGGCCCGTCATCCCGCACTCCGCGTCCCGACCGCCATCGCCGCAGCCGCCGCACTCGCTCTCTTAACACCGGCGCAGGCACACGCGGGCGCCATCGGCTCCACGCCGGTGGCCACCTTCGACTACCCCGTCGGGGGCGTCACCATGAAGGTCCCCACCGGCTGCATGTTCACCCATATCCTCAGGGGCGACGGCAAGAAGATCACCTACCAGAACGCCGGCGTCGACTGCGGCTTCGTCGGAGCCCTCAACGCGGGCTTCTGCAACTGGCGCATCGACTTCACCTACGCCGACATGAACAACAAGACCTACAATACCTCGCGCGGCAAGACCCATGCCGAATGCGAGATCCACCCCATGCGGAACAACGCGCCACAGACGCTTCCCCGCTTCGGCAAGGCATGTGCCCATCTCAACATCAACGGGGTGCGCCGCGTCAGCCAGTGCCACCACATCACGAAGTGAGCCGCGCATGACCACCCAGCCTGCGCCCGAAGACCCCGCCCGGGAGAGCCGGCACCGACGCGCCGGGGCCGTCGCCTTCACCGTCGGGACGGTCGCGGCCCTGGCCGTCTTCGCCTTCCTCCCCGGCCTTCCGCACGTGATCGACTGGGGTGCGATCCTCACCTCTCTCGCCGTCGGCGCTCTGGCACGCTGGGCTTACCGGGCCTGGGTCGCGAGGGGCCGGCTCCCCTCAGGCTGAACGCACGGCAGAGGCCCGATCCGGTGGTTCGGATCGGGCCCCTGACCTGGAGGAGGCTCCGCGTGTTACTTCACGCCGAGCGCGTACCAGTACGACTCCTGGACGATCCGCCAGGCGATCTCCAGCTCCGCCGAGTTCCTGGGGCCGTAGATGAGCGTCACGTTCTGGACGGGGTGGTGCACGCCCCAGCCGGCGTCGATGACCTCGGCCTCGATGTCCGTCGGGAGGGTGACGTGGAGCGAGCCGTCGTGGTGGGGGTGGATGTGCGCGAACTCCCGGCCCCCCTGGAACGCTTCGGCCGGCCCCGTGCCGATCCCCTCGGGCAGGAAGAGCGACCGGGCGTGCGAGACCGAGACGAGCGTGGGCGCCATGTAGACGAAGGGCAGCGCCCGCATCCGCCCCCACAGCTCCTCCTGAATCATGATCGGAGAGATCTGGGAGCCCTGGCCGTGCGGGGCCGGACCGAAGACGCGCGGGGCCGCACCGGGGCGCGGGGGCAGGGAAAGCATGATGGTGTTCCTTTCCGGCCGACGGAGAGCCGGCCGCGGCGTGAGCGCTCGAAGGAGCTGCGAAGCTGCGGCATCCAGGGTCCACGCATCTGCTTTTGCCTTGGTGGCGAGCCGGTCGAGGCCGCCCGCGAGATAGCCCGCCGAAACGCAGGAAGGGCCTGATCCGCAATGCGGATCAGGCCCTTGACCTGGTCTTACTCTGTCGGGGTGGCGGGATTTGAACCCACGACCTCTTCGTCCCGAACGAAGCGCGCTGCCAAGCTGCGCTACACCCCGATCGTCGCCCTGAAGCTGTGCTGTCCTGGCGACATCGATTACTTTAGCGGACCCTCGGCCTGAGACGAAATCCGGTTTTCACGAGGGCCCGGCGCCGGTGGTCAGGCCTTGGGGGCCAGGGTCAGGAGGGTCGCCTCCGGGGGGCAGGCGAAGCGGACCGGGGTGAAGCGGTTGGTGCCGCAGCCGGCCGAGACATGGAGGTAGGAGCGGTGGCCCTGGGCCTCGTACGTCGACAGGCCCTTCACCCGCTTCGTGTCCAGGTCGCAGTTGGTGACCAGCGCCCCGTAGAAGGGGATGCACAGCTGTCCGCCGTGGGTGTGCCCGGCGAGGATCAGCGGGTAGCGGTCGGCCGTGAAGGATTCCAGTACCCGCAGGTAGGGGGCGTGCACCACGGCCAGCGAGAAGTCCGCGTCCGACTCCAGGCCGCCCGCGACGCGCTCGTAGCGGTCCCGCTTGATGTGCGGGTCGTCCAGGCCGGTGAAGGCCAGCTCCGCCCCGTTCACCTTCAGCCGGGCCCGGGTGTTCGTGAGGTTCAGCCAGCCCGCCGCGTCGAAGGCGTCCCGCATGTCCTCCCACGGGTTGTGGACGGCGCCGACGACCGGCTTGTTGCCGTTCAGGCCGTGGCGGCCCTGCACCTTCTCGATCAGGTAGCGCCCGGGGTTGCGCAGCCGCGGCCCGTAGTAGTCGTTGGACCCGAAGACGTACACCCCGGGGAAGTCCATCAGCGGACCCAGCGCGTCGAGCAGCTCGGGCACGCCCTCCGTGTCGGAGAGGTTGTCACCGGTGTTCACGACGAAGTCGGGGCGCAGTCCGGCCAGTGACTGCAGCCAGGCGCGCTTCTTGCGCTGGCCGCCGACCATGTGGATGTCCGAGACCTGCAGTACGCGCAGCGGGCGCATTCCGGCGGGCAGTACCGGAACGGTGATCCGGCGAAGTCGGAAGGACCGGGCTTCGAACCCCGCGGCATAGGCCACACCGGCGGCCCCCACCGCCGCGATCGAGGCGGTCACCTTCAGGGGGGTTCCGTAACGCGCGTGCATGCCCCCATCGTCGCAGACCAGGAAAACCGATGGGCGCCACAGGCCCCGCACCTGGCAGACTCAGGGGCATGACCACGCTCAAGGCCAAGCTCCAGGAAGACCTCACCACCGCCATCAAGGCGCGCGACGAACTCGCTTCGTCCACCCTGCGCCTGACCCTCGCCGCCATCACCAAGGAGGAGGTCGCGGGCAAGGAAGCGCGCGTGCTCTCCGACGAGGAAGTCCTCAAGGTGATCGCCAAGGAGGCGAAGAAGCGCCGCGAGGCCGCGGAGGCCTTCGCCCAGGGCGGCCGCGACGAGCAGGCCGCGCGGGAGACCGCCGAGGGCGAGTTCCTGGACGCCTACCTGCCCAAGCAGCTCAGCGACGACGAACTGACCGCGATCGTGGCGCAGGCCGTCGAGGAGGCCAAGGCGGCGGGTGCCGAGGGGCCGCGGGCCATGGGTGCCGTCATGAAGATCGTGAACCCGAAGGTGGCGGGTCTGGCGGAGGGCGGCCGGGTCGCCGCGGCCGTCAAGAAGCAGCTTTCGTAAGCGGCTTCCGCAAGCAGTTCTCGCAAGCGGCTTTCGCAGGCGGCTTCCGCGAGGGCGGGAACGTCGAGAAGTAGAGAAGAAGGGGATGGCCCCGGCCGGTGATCCGGCCGGGGCCATCCCCTTCTCGTCCTTCCGCCGCTACGGGGTCGCGCCGCCGCCACCGCCGCCCGCCGGACCCGGGATCACCGGGACCTCGGGGGTCTGGCCGCCGCTCGCACCGCCTCCGCTGGCGGCGCCGCCGCCGGCCGCGGCGCCTCCCGCAGCGGCACCGCCCGCCGCGGCACCTCCGGCCGCGGCACCTCCGCCCCCGGCCGCGGCCCCGCCGCCGGGCTTGTTGTCACCGCCGGGCTTGCCGGGCTTGTTCGGCTTGCGCGGGGTGGTGGGCGGCTGGGGCGTGTTGCCGCGGCCGCCGCCGTTCCCGCCGGTGGTGCCGCCGCCGCCCGCGCCGCCGCCCCCGACCGGGGACTCCGGGACGCTGGCCCCGACGAAGTTCGGTGCCTCCCGGCCGTTGAGCGCGCCCGAGACGGCGTCCTTCCAGATCGGGCCGGGCAGGCCGCCGCCGAAGACCTTCGGGTAGTACTGCCCGCCGATGGTGATGTCCTCCATCGAGATCTTCTTCGAGCCGCCGGAGCCGACCCACACCGCGCTGGACAGGTTCGGGGTGTAGCCCACGAACCAGGCGTTGTAGCGGTTGTCGGTGGTGCCGGTCTTGCCCGCGTTGTCGCGGTCGGTCAGGCCGGCCCGCTCACCCGTACCGGAGTCGACGACCCCGCGCAGCAGCTGGTTGATGGTGTCGGCCGTGTCCTGGGACATCGCCCGGTCGCACTTGGACTTCGGCACCGTGAGCGCCTTGCCGTGCGCGTCGGTGATCGACTCCAGGGCGATCGGGGTGCAGTAGACGCCCCGGTTCGCGAAGGCGGCGTACGCGTTGGCCATCGTCAGCGGGGACATCTCGGCGGAGCCGAGCGCGATGGACGGCTCCTCGGGCAGCTTGACCCCGCTGGCCGGGACCACGCCGAGCTTCTGCGTCATCTCCGTCACCGGGCAGAGGCCGATGTCCGAGATCATCTGCACGAAGTAGGTGTTGATGGACTTCTCCATCGCCGTCCGCAGCGCGTACGGGCCGACCTCGTCCCGCGTCTCGTTCTCGGCGGTCTGCAGCCTGCCATTGCCGAGCGGCAGGTTCTGCCAGGCCGGGCCCGAGCAGCGTGCCACCGGGCTCGGGTACTCCATCTTGTTCGGGGCCGAGTAGACCTTCGTCGGCTCCATGCCCTGCTCTATGGCGGCGGCCGCGATGAACGGCTTGAACGTGGAGCCCACCTGGAAGCCGAAGTTGGAGCCGCCCATCCGCTTGTCGACGGAGTAGTTGATCTGCGTCTCGTTCTTCCCGAAGCCGTAGGGCTTCGACTGGCCCATCGCCAGGACCTTGCCGCTGCCCGGCTGGACCATGGTCACGGCCGTGGCGACCGAGTCGTCCTCGTTGACGTGGTCCTTGATCGAGGCGTTGGCGGCCTCCTGCGACTGCGGGTCCAGCGTCGTGCGGATGGTCAGGCCGCCCTGGTTCCAGATCTTGGCCCGCTCCTCGCGGGTCTTGCCGAAGACCGTGTCGGAGAGGAAGGTGGCGCGCACGTAGTCGCAGAAGAAGCCCGCGCCCTTGACCGCGGTGATGCAGCCGTTCTTGGGCCGGGTCACCTTCAGCGTGACCGGCTTCGCCTTCGCCTCGTCCGCCTCGGCCTGCGAGATGTCCTTGACGTCGGCCATGCGCTGCAGGACGACGTTGCGCCTCTTCATCGCCTCCTGGCTGTCGTTCACCGGGTCGTACCGGCTGGGCGACTGCACGAGGCCGGCGAGCAGCGCCGACTCCTCCAGCGTCAGGTCCTTGGCGGGCTTGCTGAAGTAGCGCTGGGAGGCGGACTCGATGCCGTACGCGCCCTGCCCGAAGTAGGTGATGTTGAGGTAGTTCTCGAGGATCTTCTTCTTCCCGAGCTCCTCCTCGACCTGGATCGAGTACTTCAGCTCGCGGATCTTGCGGCCGAGGCTCTTCTCCTGTGCCTCGCGCACCTTCGTCTCGTCGTCGCCGGCCTCCTCGACGAAGACGTTCTTCACGTACTGCTGCGTGAGCGTGGAGGCGCCCTGCGCCGCCCCGCCCTCCTGCGCGTTGCGGTTCACCGCGCGGAGGATGCCCTTGAGGTCGACCGCGCCGTGCTCGTAGAAACGCGAGTCCTCGATGGCGACGATCGCCTTCTGCATGTACGGAGACATGGCCGTGAGCGGCACGACCTGCCGGTCCCGCGAATAGACGGTGGCGATCAAGCCACCCTCGGCATCCAGGATCGTGGTGCGCTGGCTCAGCGGAGGCGTCTTCAGATTGGCCGGGATCTCATCGAAACCCTCGACCGTGCCCTTGGCCGCGAGGCCCAGCGCGCCTGCGCCCGGGATCGCGATGCCGGCAAGTACGACTCCGGAGAGAACCGACACCCCGAGGAACTTGGCGGCCTGCTGCGGCCCCGTCAGCCCTGCGCCCGAGCGCTTCTTTCCCATAGAGGGCAGCCTACGTTCTCATTCGCCGGACACGCGCGAATGCCTTGGCCTAAGCTGTCCCCAACTGTCACAGCAGTGCGGTGCGACATCAACCCCTCGGCTTGATTTTCACCCTTCCCGAATGGGGTGGACTCATGTCCGAATCCCGCCCTTCGCCCTGACGGCCGCGCACCGGCGCTTCCCCGATTTCACCCGAATCGCCGGAATGGTCGGGCATGTCGCCGGATCACTCCGTCGGGTGATCTGCCGCTTACCCATAGTCCGTTCGGACCATTCAAGATTGGGCCCGTCGGGGGTGTTGCACTCTCCCCGCCTTCCGTAACGTCCTCAACTGGCAGCGGTGAATATGCCGCTACCGCCGTGGGGGAGCCTCGATTCGGGAGAGGACGGCACCGGGATGGGCTGGGTTACCGACTGGAGTGCGCAGGCAGCCTGCCGCACTACCGATCCGGATGAACTGTTCGTTCAAGGAGCGGCACAGAACAGGGCCAAGGCGGTGTGCACCGGGTGTCCGGTGCGGACCGAATGCCTGGCCGACGCACTCGACAACCGTGTCGAGTTCGGAGTGTGGGGCGGCATGACCGAGCGGGAACGACGCGCCTTGCTGCGCCGGCGTCCCACCGTCACCTCGTGGCGACGGCTGCTCGAAACCGCCCGCACGGAGTACGAACGCAGTACGGGCATCCTCACCGTGGATGTCGACGCGGAGATCGACGTGTCGTACGAGACCTACGCGGCAGCCGGGTAACCACCCGGGCGCCGCGCCGGCACCACTCGTACGTACGCCTACGCTCCTGCGGCCGGAACCCCGGCCGCGAGTCGCTCTCCGATGGCCCGCAGCCCGGCGAGGTCGTGCACATCGCCGGGCAGGGCGGCCACTTCGGCCACCGCCACCTCCGGGTGAAGAGAGGCGAAGCGATCGCGTGTGCGCTGCTCACGCGCGATCACCTGCATCCGCTCGGCATGCAGGCGCAGCAGTCCTGCGGTGATCTGGTCCACGTCGTTCACGGCGTCCACGTCGTCTGCGTGGTTCACGTCGTTCACGTCGCTCACGTCGTCTACGTCGTTCACGTTGCTCTGGTCGTGCACGTCGCCCACACCGGGGGAGCCGTCGTCGGCGGCGTCACGAAGTCCAGCTTTCCCGGACTCCTGATCGACAATGCCGCCTTCTTCAAGATTCTCTGCGGCCGCCAGCGCCCGCTCCGCCGACAGCTGTTCCGCGTCGCTCCCGTGCACCCGGTTCAGCACCAGACCGGCCAGCGGCATCTTCTCCGCGGCCAGCCGCTCCACGAAGTACGCCGCCTCGCGCAGCGCGTCCGGCTCCGGCGCCGCGACCACGAGGAACGCCGTACCGGGAGCCTGGAGCAGCCGGAACGTCGCGTCCGCGCGCGTGCGGAACCCTCCGAACATCGTGTCCATCGCCGCCACGAACGTCTGCACGTCCTTCAGCAGCGAGGCGCCCATCAGCTTGCTCAGCGTGCCGGTCATCATCGACATGCCGACGTTGAGGAACGCCATCCCGGCCCGGCCGCCGACCTTCGCCGGAGCCATCAGCACCCGGATGAACTTCCCGTCCAGGAAGGACCCCAGCCGCTTCGGCGCGTCGAGGAAGTCCAGCGCGGACCGGCTCGGCGGGGTGTCCACGACGATCAGGTCCCAGTCGTCCCGGGCCCGCAACTGCCCCAGCTTCTCCATCGCCATGTACTCCTGCGTGCCCGCGAAGCCGGCCGACAGGGACTGGTAGAAGGGGTTCGCCAGGATCGCCCGCGCCCGCTCGGCGTCCGCGTGCGACTCGACGATCTCGTCGAACGTCCGCTTCATGTCCAGCATCATGGCGTGCAGTTCACCGTCGCCCGCCCCGCTGCCGTCCTCTATCCCCGGCACCCGGCGCGGGGTGTTGTCCAGGGAGTCGATCCCCATCGACTGGGCCAGCCTGCGCGCCGGGTCGATGGTCAGCACGACCACCTTCCGCCCGCGCTCGGCCGCCCGTACGCCCAGCGCGGCCGCGGTGGTGGTCTTGCCGACCCCGCCCGCGCCGCAGCACACGACGATCCGGGTCCCCGGATCGTCCAACAGCGCGTCGACCGCCAGCCGCTGCGGCGTGTCCAGGCCCATGCTCTCCCCGCCCCCGCTCATTCGGCGCCCACCTGCTTGCGCAGCTCCGCCGCCAGCTCGTACAGACCGGCCAGCTCCATTCCCGAGCCGAGCAGGGGGAGTTCGTACGTCGGCACGTCGAGCCCCGCCAGCACCGCGCGCTGCTCCCGCTCCAGCTCCACCCGGCTCGCGTGCTCGGCGGCCTGCGTCAGGAGCGGCTCCACCAGCCGCTCGGCCAGCCCGCCCCGCCGCGCCCCGCCCAGCCCCGCCCGGGACAGCGCCTTGGCGATCTCGGCGCGGCGGCCCTCGGCGGCCGCGCGCAGGGTGTCCTCGTCGAGGTGGTGCGGGCGCACCATGTTGACGATCACCCGGCCGACGGGCAGCCCCGCCTCCACCAGCTCGTCGATCCCGTCCGCGGTCTCCTGGACGGGCATCTCCTCCAGCAGCGTCACCAGGTGCACGGCCGTGTCCGGGGACTTGAGCACCTTCATGACGGCCTGCGCCTGGTTGTGGATCGGCCCGAACCGGGCCAGCCCCGCCACCTCGTCGTTGACGTTCAGGAAGCGGGTGATCCGCCCGGTCGGCGGCGCGTCCATGATCACGTGGTCGTAGACGAACCGCCCGGCCTTGTCCTTGCGCCGCACCGCCTCGCACGCCTTGCCGGTCAGCAGGACGTCCCGCAGACCGGGCGCGATCGTCGTCGCGAAGTCGATCGCGCCGAGCTTCTTCAGGGCGCGGCCGGCCGAGCCGAGCTTGTAGAACATCTGGAGGTAGTCCAGCAGTGCCCGTTCGGCGTCGATGGCGAGCGCGTACACCTCACCCCCGCCCGTGCCGGGCGCGACGGCGATCTTCCGCTCCTCGTAGGGGAGCGCTTCCGTGCCGAAAAGCTGTGCGATGCCCTGCCTGCCCTCGACCTCCACGAGAAGAGTCCGCCTGCCCTCGCGCGCGAGGGCCAGCGCGAGTGCCGCGGCGACCGTGGTCTTGCCGGTGCCGCCCTTGCCGCTGACCACCTGGAGCCTGCTCACAGCGTCCGAGCCTAACCACTCCCGCTCAGGCATTACGCTCGCCCCCATGACCAAGAAGTTCGAATACGCGACGGTCCCCCTGCTGGTTCACGCCACCAAGCAGATCCTGGACACCTGGGGCGAGGACGGCTGGGAGCTCGTCCAGGTCGTGCCCGGCCCGAACAACCCCGAGCAGCTCGTGGCCTACCTCAAGCGGGAGAAGGCATGAGCGGCGCCGTCGAGGCCCGGATCGCCGAGCTCGGCCTGACCCTGCCCGAGGTCGTCCCGCCGCTGGCCACGTACCAGCCGGCGGTCCGGTCGGGCGCGTACGTGTACACCGCGGGCCAGCTGCCGATGGTGAAGGGCAAGCTGCCCGTCACCGGCAAGGTCGGCGCCGAGGTCTCCGCGGAGCAGGCGAAGGAACTCGCGGCGACGTGCGCGCTGAACGCGCTGGCCGCCGTCAAGTCCGTGGTCGGCGACCTGGACAAGATCGCCCGTGTGGTGAAGGTCGTCGGCTTCGTCGCCTCGGCCCCCGACTTCACGGCGCAGCCGGGCGTGCTGAACGGTGCGAGCGAGCTGCTGGGTGAGGTGCTCGGCGACAAGGGCGTGCACGCGCGCTCCGCGGTCGGTGTGGCGGTCCTGCCGCTGGACGCGCCGGTCGAGATCGAGATCCAGGTCGAGCTGACCGCCGACGCCTGACCCCTCCTCGGCGCGCCGCCGCCCTCTTCACGTGCCGCCGCCTTTTTCACGAGCCGCTCGCGCGGCTCGGCCGCGGGCGGCCTCACCGGCTTCGCGCCGCTGCGCCTGACTCCGTTCGGCGTCTTGCGGGGCGGGGCCGGTTCGCGTGTCCGGGGGCGGTGGGCGCGTGCGGGTGGTCTGCCGCTGCGCGGGGCTCGCCCCTCCCCGCCCTTCACCCGTTCTCGCCTCAAGCGCCGGCGCGGCTGAGGGGGCCGGCGCTGCGCGCCGGTGCGGGTCACCGCACGGCGCTACCGCGCCCGCGCCTCAAACTCCCCCAGCTACCGCTGGGAGGTGCCCCCAGGCGGGGCTGGAAGTGCGCTGCGCGCACTCCAAGCCCGCCAGGCGCCGGCCGGCCGATCCAGCCCCGCCGGCAACCTCCAGCCCCGCCGGCGTCTGAGGCGCGGGGTCTGGGGCGGAGCCCCTGGGAACGGTGGAAGGGCGGGTAGGGGACCGGCCCCGCGCAGCGGTGCCCGAGCCGCCACCCGGCCCCACGCGCAGCCACGGACACCGGCGCCCCACAACCGGCCCGGCCAGGGCAGGGCATCGGCGTCGAGGCCTCCGCCCGGCCCACCCCGCCCGGCCAGGGCAATGGCGTCGAGGCCTCCGCCCAACCCGCCCAGCCCGCCCTGCCCGGCCAGGGCAACGCCATCGGGGCCCCGCCCGGCCAGGGCAGGGGCAGGGGGGCCTCGAACATCGGGGCGGATGGCCGTAGCATCCCGCCATGCCCAATGGTCAGCACGGTCAGCCCTCGCCCAGCCAGCCGCCCGCCGGAGGGCAGTGGTACCCCCCGGAGTGGCCCGACCGCATCCGCGCGCTCGCCGACGGGGTCCTCACCCCGGTGGAGCCCAGACGCGCCGCCACCGTGATGCTGCTGCGCGACACCCCCGCCGGCCCCGCCGTGCACATGCTGCGCCGCCGCTCCTCCATGGCCTTCGCCGGCGGTGCGTACGCCTACCCCGGCGGCGGCGTCGACCCCCGTGACGAGGACCACCGCATCGGCTGGGCCGGACCCGGCCTGGACCTCTGGGCGGAGCGCCTCGGCACGGACGCCGCGACCGCCCAGGCGATCGTCTGCGGGGCCGTGCGCGAGACCTTCGAGGAGGCCGGGGTGCTGCTCGCGGGCGAGACCCCGGACACGGTCGTCGGCGACACCACCGGCGACGACTGGGAGGCCGACCGCGAGGCCCTCGTGGCGCGCGAGCTGTCCTTCGCCGAGTTCCTGGACCGGCGCAAGCTGCTGCTGCGCTCCGACCTGCTCGGGGCGTGGGCCCGCTGGATCACCCCGGAGTTCGAGCCGCGCCGCTACGACACGTGGTTCTTCGTCGCCGCCCTCCCGGAGGGCCAGCGCACCCGCAACGCCTCCACCGAGGCCGACCGGACCGTCTGGATCTGCCCCGCCGACGCCGCCGACGGGTACGACCGGGGCGAGCTGCTGATGATGCCGCCTACCATCTCGACCCTGCGCTCCCTGGAGCCGTACGGGAGCGCCGCCGACGCGCTCGCCGCGGCCGGCGGGCAGGACCTGGCCCCCGTCCTGGCCCGGGCCGTGCTGGAGGACGGCGTGCTCGTGCTCAGCTGGCCCGGCCACGACGAGTTCACGAAGCGAGTGAGCCCGGGAGACCCCGCATGACCGATGCCGCAGCCCTCCCCGGCCAGCCCCGGGGGGCCGTCTCCTCCGGGCCCGCCACGGCCCGCGCGGTCAACGTCCTGGCCCCGAACGCCTCGGCGATGACCCTGGACGGCACCAACACCTGGCTGGTGTCCGAGCCCGACTCCGAGCTGGCCGTCGTCATCGACCCGGGCCCGTTGGACGAGGGGCACCTGCGGGCGGTCATCGGCGCCGCCGAGCAGGCCGGCAAGCGGGTCGCGCTGACGCTCCTCACGCACGGCCACCCCGACCACGCCGAGGGCGCCGGCCGTTTCGCCGAGCTCACCGGTACGAAGGTCCGCGCCCTCGACCCCGCGCAGCGCCTCGGCGACGAGGGCCTGGCCGCCGGGAACGTCATCCGCACCGGCGGCCTGGAGCTGCGCGTGGTGGCCACCCCCGGGCACACCGCCGACTCGCTCTGCTTCCACCTGCCGGCCGACCGGGCCGTGCTGACCGGGGACACGATCCTCGGCCGCGGCACCACCGTCGTCGCGCACCCCGACGGCCGGCTCGGCGACTACCTGGACTCCCTGCGCCGGCTGCGCTCCCTGACCGTCGACGACGGGGTGCACACGGTGCTCCCGGGCCACGGGCCGGTACTGGACGACGCCCAGGGGGCCGTCGAGTTCTACCTCGCGCACCGCGCCCACCGGCTCGCCCAGGTGGAGACGGCCGTGGAGGACGGTTTCACCACGGCCGAGGCCGTCGTCGCCCGGGTCTACGCGGACGTGGACCGCTCGCTGTGGCCTGCCGCGACGTGGTCGGTGCAGGCGCAGCTGGAGTACCTTCGTGATCACGGACTGATCCCGGGGGGACCTGAATGAACACGCTGTTCCTGGCGCTCGCGCTGCTCGCGGTGGCGGGGTGGATCACCTCGACCCTGAACCTGAAGGTCCGGGCCCTGGAGGACAAGGCGGACCGGCTGGAGCGCCGGCTCGGGCTGGTCCTGGACCACTTCGGCATCGAGGAGCCCGAGCCGGCCGGGATGGACGAGGTCCGCGCGCTGGTGCGGGACGGCCGGACCATCTCGGCGATCAAGGTCTACCGGCAGATCACGGGTGCGGGCCTGGCGGAGGCCAAGCGGGCCGTGGAGGCCCTCGAAGCGCCCGCCGCCGCCAAGGCCTAGTCCCGCGGCGTCTTCGTCCCGTGCCGGGCCGTGTACTCGTCGGCGAGCCACGGCCCGAGGTCGTCGAGGTAGGCCCGGGCCACGGCCGGGTCGTCGACGGGGTCCAGGGCCACGGCGGCCGCGCGCCGCAGCTGGGCGGCCCGCTCCGGGTAGTACCCGCCGAAGACCTCGGCGGACTCGGCGAGGTCGCTGGTCCAGCCGCCCCACCGGGGCATGACCAGGGTGAACGCGGTCCGCACCAGGTGCCGTGAGAAGAACCGGTTCATCCTGCGGAACTCGGAGGGCTCCGCAGCTGCCTCGAACCGGGCCCGCCAGCGCGGGAGCAGGGCGGCCAGGTCGCCGTTGGCCTCCCGGGCGAGCAGGCTGTCGGGCCGGTACCGGGGCAGGTGCTCGGCGAGGTCGTCGCCGAGCAGCGGGGTGCACAGGCAGGCGAGGAACCAGCCCAGGTCGTAACGTTCCTGCTCGCTCAGCAGCCGCTCCTTGCCGTACAGCAGGACGCCGACGCCGTTGATCTGGGGGAAGTCCTGGTCGAGGCCCCGCCCGAGCACCTCGGCCGTGTCGCGGTCCTCGTCGCCGGGCTCCCGGTGCAGGGCGATCAGCAGGTCGAGGTCGCTGCGCCCCGGCCGGGCCGTCCCGCGCGGTACGGAGCCGTAGAGGTAGGCACTGTGCAGGCGGCGCCCGTAGGCCTCCGCGACGCGGGCCCGCGCGGCCGCGACGAGGCCGACGAACTCGGGCTGGACCCGCCCGAGGGACCCTTCCCGCTCGAAGTACCCGTCCGCGTCCAGTCCTCTGTGCCCCATGGCCCTACTCTGCCCGCCCGGGCCGCTGACCGGCGGGTATTTAACGGCGGGTGTTCAACGGCGGGTGTTCAACGGCGGGCGCCCGGCCGTGCCGCCGCGCCCGGTGCCGTGCCGTGCCCCGGGAACGCGCGGAGGGGCCCCGTCCGCACCCGGACGGGGCCCCTCCGCGAAGACTGCCCCAGGGGGTCAGCGCGAGCGCTTGGCGAGCCGCTCCACGTCCAGCAGGATCACGGCACGCGCCTCCAGGCGCAGCCAGCCGCGGCCCGCGAAGTCGGCCAGGGCCTTGTTCACGGTCTCGCGGGAGGCGCCGACGAGCTGCGCCAGCTCCTCCTGGGTGAGGTCGTGGACGACGTGGATGCCTTCCTCCGACTGGACGCCGAAGCGGCGCGACAGGTCGAGGAGCGCCCGGGCGACACGGCCGGGGACGTCGGAGAAGACCAGGTCGGACATCTGGTCGTTGGTCTTGCGCAGGCGCCGGGCGACGGCGCGCAGCAGCGCGGTCGCGACCTCGGGCCGGGCGTTCAGCCACGGCTGGAGGTCACCGTGGCCGAGGCCGAGGAGCTTGACCTCGGTCAGGGCGGTGGCGGTGGCGGTGCGGGGGCCCGGGTCGAAGAGCGACAGCTCGCCGATCAGCTCGCCGGGACCGAGGACGGCCAGCATGTTCTCGCGGCCGTCGGGGGAGGTGCGGTGGAGCTTCACCTTGCCCTCGGTCACGACGTACAGCCGGTCGCCGGGGTCGCCCTCGTGGAACAGGGCGTCGCCGCGTGCGAGGGTCACCTCGGCCATGGAGGCGCGGAGCTCCGCGGCCTGCTCGTCATCGAGCGCCGCGAAGAGCGGGGCGCGCCGCAGAACGTCGTCCACGAGTCTCTCTCCTATGTCGACCAGCCAGTGGGGACCGCTCCCCATTTTGCCGGACGGCTCAAACAGTGCGATCAATCACAAGGATGCCGGACGGATGGGCGTGCTGTGCGGCGAGAGGCCGATCGGGGTGGTGTTACCTGAGGTCCGGGCGGGTGTCGGCGGCCGGCCTTAGGCTGGCCGGGTGTCCAATAAGCCGGTGAGAGCACAGGCCAAGGGGTCCGCGGGAGTGACGGCGACCCAGAATTCAGCCGTGGGCGAACAAGCCCCCGCGAAGGCGTCCGAAAAGGTGCGACCTGTCCCGTTGGGCAAAGGTTCGGCCAAGAAACCGGTGGCGGCGAAGCCGGAATCCCGTCTCGCGATGGTCCGCCGGGCGCGCCGCATCAACCGCGAGCTCGCGGAGGTGTACCCGTACGCCCATCCGGAGCTGGACTTCCGCAATCCCTTCGAGCTGCTCGTCGCGACGGTCCTGTCCGCGCAGACGACCGACCTGCGCGTGAACCAGACGACCCCGGCCCTCTTCGCCGCCTACCCGACCCCCGAGGACATGGCCGAGGCCGTGCCCGAGGAGCTGGAGGAGATCATCCGGCCGACCGGGTTCTTCCGGGCGAAGGCCAAGTCCCTGATGGGCCTCTCGCAGGCGCTCCGCGACAACTACGGCGGCGAGGTGCCGGGGCGGATCGAGGACCTCGTCACCCTGCCCGGAGTCGGCCGCAAGACGGCCAACGTGGTCCTCGGCAACGCCTTCGGGGTCCCCGGGATCACCGTCGACACCCACTTCGGCCGGCTGGTGCGCCGCTTCAAGTGGACCGAGCAGGAGGACCCCGAGAAGGTCGAGGCGGAGATCTGCGCGATCTTCCCCAAGAGCGAGTGGACGATGCTGTCCCACCGTGTCGTCTTCCACGGCCGCCGCATCTGCCACGCCCGCAAGCCCGCCTGCGGCGCCTGCCCCATCGCCCCGCTCTGCCCGGCCTACGGGGAGGGCGAGACGGACCCGGAGAAGGCGCAGAAGCTCCTGAAGTACGAGAAGGGCGGCCAGCCGGGCCAGCGCCTGAGCCCGCCCCCGGACTACCCGGGCCTCCCGGCGGCGCCGCTGGGAGCCCGTACGGAGCCCTGAGCGCGGGGCGCGGCGGAAGGCGGCGGGCGCGGCGGGGGCGCGCGACGCCCGGCCCCCGCGCCCCCGCCGGAACGAATCGGGAACCGGACCGCGTTCAGCGGTGTGGGAGACGGTGTTGCCAGACGAACGTCGACAGAGGAACGCGGACAGGGGTGCCCATGACGCGCGGTACGCAGGACGAGACCACGGCAGCCGCCCGCGAGGGGGACGGCCTGGCCCTCACGACGGCCGGCCTGCCCTCCTGGCTCGACCCCGTCGTGGCGGCCGCCCGGAGCGTCCGGCCGCGCCAGCTCAGCCGCTTCCTGCCCCCGGAGGACGGCCGGGGCCGCCAGTCCGCCGTGCTGATCCTCTTCGGCGAGGGCCCGCGCGGCCCTGAGCTGCTGCTCCAGGAGCGCGCGGGCAGCCTCCGCTCGCACGCCGGGCAGCCCTCCTTCCCCGGCGGCGCCCTCGACCCGGAGGACGGCGACCCGCACACCACCGGCCCGCTGCGCGCCGCCCTGCGCGAGGCGGAGGAGGAGACCGGGCTGGACCCGTCCGGCGTCCAGCTCTTCGGGGTGCTGCCGCGCCTCTACATCCCGGTCAGCGAGTTCGTGGTGACCCCGGTGCTCGGCTGGTGGCGCGAGCCCTCCCCGGTCGGCGCGGTGGACCCGGCGGAGACGGCCCGGGTCTTCACGGTGCCCGTGGCGGATCTCACGGACCCCGCCCACCGGGTCACCGTGGTCCACCCGCGCGGGCACGAAGGGCCCGGATTCACCGTGGAATCGGCCCTGGTCTGGGGTTTCACGGCCGGCGTCATCGACCGGATCCTGCACTTCTCGGGCTGGGAGCGACCGTGGGACCGCTCACGTCACGTCCCGCTCGACTGGCACGCATGAGACGGTGGCCCACGTGAACGTGCTGGACATCCTGTTGCTGGTCGCCGCCGTGTGGTTCGCGATCGTCGGCTACCGCCAGGGGTTCGTCGTCGGCATCCTGTCGGTGATCGGCTTCCTGGGCGGTGGCCTCATCGCCGTGTCCCTGCTGCCCCTGATCTGGGACCGCGTGACCGACAACGGCACCCAGGTGTCCACCACCGTGGTGGTGATCGCGGTCGTGGTCATCATCATCTGCGCCTCGATCGGCCAGGCGCTGACCACCCACCTGGGCAACCGGCTCAGACGCCACATCACCTGGTCTCCGGCCCGCGCGCTCGACGCGACCGGCGGCGCCCTGGTCAACGTCGTCGCGATGCTGCTCGTGGCCTGGCTGATCGGATCGGCGCTGGCCGGGACCTCGCTGCCCACCCTGGGCAAGGAGGTGCGCAACTCCAAGGTGCTCCTCGGCGTGTCGCGGGTGCTGCCCGCCCAGGCGAACACCTGGTTCTCGGACTTCAGTTCCACCCTCGCCCGGAACGGCTTCCCGCAGGTCTTCAGCCCGTTCTCGAACGAGCCGATCACCGAGGTGAAGGCTCCCGACCCGGCCCTCGCCCGCAGCGGGGTCGCCCAGCAGGCCAAGCTCTCGATCGTGAAGGTCGTCGGCACCGCGCCCAGCTGCAGCAAGGTCCTGGAGGGCACCGGCTTCGTCTTCGCGCCGGGCAAGGTCATGACCAACGCCCATGTCGTCGGCGGGGTCGTCGAGCCGACGGTGCAGATCGGCGGCGAGGGCAAGCTCTACGACGGCAAGGTCGTGCTCTACGACTGGGAGCGCGACATCGCGGTCCTCGACGTGCCCAAGCTGAAGGCCCCGGCGCTGGAGTTCACCGACAAGGACGCGACGAGCAGCAGCGACGCGATCGTCGCCGGCTTCCCGGAGAACGGCGCCTACGACGTCCGCGCGGCCCGTGTCCGCGGCCGGATCAACGCCAACGGCCCGGACATCTACCACCGGGGCACCGTCCGCCGTGACGTGTACTCGCTGTACGCGACCGTCCGCCAGGGCAACTCCGGCGGCCCGCTGCTGACGCCCGAGGGCAAGGTGTACGGGGTCGTCTTCGCGAAGTCGCTCGACGACCCGAACACCGGCTACGCCCTGACGGCGGACGAGATCCGCGACGACATCCGCGTCGGGAAGACCGCCGAGCGCCGGGCGGACACCCAGGGCTGCGCCCTCTGACCCGGCCGGTACGCGGTCGCGTACCGGCCGGCGGAGCCGCTCCCGGGCGGGGTCCTACATGCGTGGATGGCGCAGCCGCGCCGAGACCCAGCGGGCGCGGCGGCGGAGGATGCGCGGAATCCCGAGCCGGGGGTCGTGGCCGTCCCGGCCGGTCCTGTCGTGCGTGCCCGCCGCCCTGGCCGAGCGGCGTTCGCGTGCGGTGTCACCGTGGTCGTGCGTCCAGCCCATACAACGAGCTGTGCCCGGGGTCCAAGGTCCGTAACCCCGTCCGGGGCGGCCAATTGGCCTATGCGCCGGGCAATTGAATGACCGTAGGACCACCGTACGAGTGACCCGACGAACCGTCAGGCGGCGTCGGCCACGCGCCCCCGACGGTCCGTCAGCGGTCGGGTTCGGGGTCCTTGAGCCAGTTCACCAGCTCGGCGGTGAAGCCGTCCGGGTCCTCCTCGTGCGGGAAGTGCCCGAGGCCGTCGAAGAGCCGCCAGCGGTACGGGGCTTCGACGTACTCCCCGGATCCGGCCGCGCTGCGGGTGCGCATCACCGGGTCCAGCGAGCCGTGCAGGTGCAGCGTGGGCACCCGTACGGGGCGCTTCATCCGGCGGTAGAACTGGAGTCCGTCCGGGCGGGCCATCGACCGCATCATCCAGCGGTAGGGCTCGATCGAGCAGTGCGCGGTGGACGGGATGCACATCGCCCGCCGGTACACGTCCAGATCGGCGTCCTCCGGGAGCAGCGGGCCGGACCAGTCGCGGATCAGCTCCGCGACGAGGGCCCCGTCGTCGGCGACGAGCTGCCGCTCGGGGATGAACGGCCGCTGGAACCCCCAGATGTGGGAACTCGCCCGGGTCTGGCCGAAGTCGGCCATCATCGCCGAGCGCCAGCGGCGCGGGTGCGGCATGGAGGAGACGACCAGCCGGCGCACCAGCTTGGGCCGCATCACGGCCGCCGTCCAGGCGAGGTAGCCGCCCAGGTCGTGTCCGACGAGGGCGGCGTCCGGCTCGCCGAGGGAGCGGATGACCCCGGTGATGTCGAGGGCCAGGTTCGCGGGGTCGTAGCCGCGCGGGGTGCGGTCGCTGCCGCCCACTCCGCGCAGGTCCATCGCCACCGCCCGGTACCCGGCGTCCGCGAGGGCGGTCAGCTGGTGCCGCCAGGTCCACCAGAACTGCGGGAAGCCGTGCAGCAGCAGCACCAGCGGCCCGTCACCGACCTCCGCGACGTGGAAGCGGGCGCCGTTGGCGGCGACGTCCCGGTGCGTCACCGCCCGCCCGCCGGGCAGGTCGAGCCGTACCGCCGTGGCGGCGGTGGGCGGAGTGCCGGAGTCGGCCGAGGGCGCTGTCATGAGGACGAGCGTGCCACACCCACAGCCTGGTCACTCACCGGCCGCGGGTGCGGCTTGACGGTTCCCACCAGCGCGGCGGTCTGCTTGACGGAGTCCATGGTCTTCACCGGCGGCTTGATCTTCTTGAACTTCGCCACCGCCAGGAGCCCGACCAGGCCCGCGAGCAGCCAGAACGCGACGCCGACGATGAGGAAGGACCAGGCCAGGCCGAGACCGAGATTGTGGATGCCGTAGGCCGCGGCGAAACTCAGTACGGGGAGGGAGAAGAGCACGAGCACGCCCGCCGCGATGGCGGCGCCGCTGCCGATGCCCGCGCGCTTGACGTCCTGCTTGATCTCGACCTTGGCGAGGGCGATCTCGTCGTGCACCAGGGCGGACATCTCGGCGGTGGCCGCGGCGACCAGCTGGCCGAGTGTGCGCTCGGCTCCCGGAGCCCCTTGGTCCACTGCGCTCATCTCTGTCTCCCTCTGTCGTCGTCTGCCGGCGGCTGTCCTCCGTCGTCCCTCAGATCATGCCGGACGGTCGGCGCGGGCGCTGGACCCGCCCGCCGCTTCTCCGGCGGCACGGGCCGTATCCAAGCCCCGTGCGAGGGCCGCGGCCTCGGCCCTGCGGCGGTGTTCGGCGGCCTTCTCCTCGTGGATCCGCGCCATCCGCAGGTGGTAGTCCGGGTTGTCCTGCTCGTAGATGTCGGGGATCCCGTCGAGGTCCTCGTCGCGCTCCTCGGCCTCCGTCAGGGCCCGGTACTTGCGGTTGCGGAGCTTGAGCATGACGCTCGCGACGATCGCCGCGACGAGGGAGCCGATGAGTACGGCGGCCTTGACCTCGTCGGTGAGGACCTCGTCGCCGGCGAAGGCGAGTTCACCGATCAGCAGGGAGACGGTGAAGCCGATGCCGGCGAGCGAGGCGACGGCGAGCACGTCCGGCCAGGCGAGGTCCTCGTTCAGCTCGGCCCGGGTGAAGCGGGCGGCCAGCCAGGTGCCGCCGAAGATGCCGACGGCCTTGCCGACGACGAGGCCGAGCACCACGCCCAGGGTCTCGGGGCGGGTGAAGACCTGTGCGATGGATTCGTCCGAAAGGGAGACCCCGGCGGAGAACAGGGCGAAGAGCGGAACCGCCAGTCCGGCGGACAGGGGGCGCACCAGGTGCTCGATGTGCTCGCCGGGGGAGTGTTCCTCGCCGTCCCGGCGGGTGCAGCGGAGCATCAGGCCCATGGCCACACCGGCGATGGTGGCGTGGACGCCGCTGTTGTACATCAGGCCCCAGATGACCAGGGCGAGCGGGACGTAGACGTACCAGCCGCGGACGCCGACGCGCAGCAGGAACCAGAAGAGGAACAGGCCCGCGAAGGCGCCGCCGAGGGCCGCGAAGTTCAGGTCGCTGGTGAAGAACACCGCGATGATCAGGATGGCGAACAGGTCGTCGACCACGGCCAGGGTCAGCAGGAAGGCGCGCAGCGCGGAGGGCAGCGAGGTGCCGATGACCGCGAGGACGGCGAGGGCGAAGGCGATGTCGGTGGCGGTCGGGACCGCCCAGCCGGAGGTGGAGCCGTTCCCCAGGGTGTTGACCAGCAGGTAGACGAGCGCGGGTACGGCCATGCCGCATATCGCGGCGATCACCGGGAGGGCGGCCGCCTTGGGGTCGCGCAGGTCGCCCGCGACGAGTTCGCGTTTGAGCTCGATGCCGGCGACGAAGAAGAAGACCGCGAGCAGTCCGTCGGCCGCCCAGTGCTGGAGGGAGAGGTCCAGGCCGAGGGCGGCAGGGCCTATGTGGAAGGACCGGACGGCGTCGAAGCTCGCCGAGACCGCGGGGATGTTCGCCCACATGAGGGCGGCGATCGCGGCCACCAGCAGCAGCACGCCGCCGACGGTCTCAGTGCGCAGGGCGTCCGCGACGAAGCGGCGCTCGGGCAGGGAGAGGCGGCCGAGCAGCTTGTGGCGGGGGGCGGGCGTTGCCACGGAGGAACCTCCGGTCGGTCGACGGCATGACACATGCAGTTGCCGACCAGACTTCCCGGCGCACCCTGAGACTTGGAGCGTCAAATCTTGACGCTTTTCATACTTTACAGGGTCCGTCTACCGCAGGGCCCGTTCGGTCGTATCGGGTGATCTTCACCTTAAACGGGCGGGGGGCGTCCGGCGCGTTGTACGCCGGACGCCCCCAGGGCTCGGACGGCTCGCAGCCGCCCGGTCCTCAGCCGTCAGTCCTCAGTCCCCTGCCGTCAGTCCTCAGTCCTCAGTCCTCGTCGGAGGAGCTGGGCAGCTTCGTCTGGATCAGGTCCATCACGGAGGAATCGGCCAGCGTGGTGACGTCGCCGACCGCACGGTTCTCCGCCACGTCGCGCAGCAGACGGCGCATGATCTTGCCCGAACGGGTCTTCGGGAGCTCCGCCACCGGCAGGATCCGCTTCGGCTTCGCGATCGGGCCGAGGGTGGCGCCGACGTGGTTGCGCAGCTCGGCGACCAGGCCATCGGTCTCCGAGACGGTGCCGCGCAGGATCACGAAGGCCACGATGGCCTGGCCCGTCGTCTCGTCGGCCGCGCCGACCACCGCCGCCTCGGCGACGGAGGGGTGCGAGACGAGCGCCGACTCGACCTCGGTCGTGGAGATGTTGTGGCCCGAGACGAGCATGACGTCGTCGACCCGGCCGAGCAGCCAGATGTCGCCGTCGTCGTCCTTCTTGGCGCCGTCGCCCGCGAAGTACTTGCCCTCGAAGCGCGACCAGTAGGTGTCGATGAACCGCTGGTCGTCGCCCCAGATGGTGCGCAGCATCGACGGCCACGGCTCGGTGAGGACCAGGTAGCCGCCGCCGCCGTTCGGGACCTCGTTGGCCTCGTCGTCCACGACGGTGGCCGAGATGCCGGGCAGTGCGCGCTGCGCCGAGCCGGGCTTGGTCGCGGTGACGCCCGGCAGCGGGGAGATCATCATGGCGCCGGTCTCGGTCTGCCACCAGGTGTCCACGATCGGGCAGCGGTCGCCGCCGATGTGCTTGCGGTACCAGATCCAGGCCTCGGGGTTGATCGGCTCGCCGACCGAGCCCAGCACGCGCAGGCTCGACAGGTCGAACTTCGCGGGGATGTCGTCGCCCCACTTCATGAACGTACGGATCGCCGTGGGCGCGGTGTAGAGGATGGTGACGCCGTACTTCTGCACGACCTCCCAGAACCGGCCCTGGTGCGGGGTGTCCGGCGTGCCCTCGTACATCACCTGGGTGGCGCCGTTGGCGAGCGGGCCGTAGACGATGTACGAGTGCCCGGTCACCCAGCCGATGTCGGCGGTGCACCAGTAGACGTCGGTCTCCGGCTTGAGGTCGAAGACGGCGTGGTGGGTGTACGAGGCCTGCGTGAGGTAGCCGCCCGAGGTGTGCAGGATGCCCTTCGGCTTACCCGTGGTGCCCGAGGTGTAGAGGATGAACAGCGGGTGCTCGGCGTCGAAGGCCTGCGGGGTGTGCTCCGTGGACTGGCGGCCCACCAGGTCGTGCCACCAGACGTCCCGGCCCTCGGTGAAGGCGGTGTCCTGGCCGGTGCGGCGCACGACGAGGACGTGCTCGACCTGCGGGCACTTGGTGACGGCCTCGTCGATGGCGGGCTTGAGGGCGCTGGGCTTGCCGCGGCGGTAGCCGCCGTCGGCGGTGATCACCAGCTTGGCGTCGGCGTCCTGGATGCGGGAGGCGACGGCGTCGGCGGAGAAGCCGCCGAAGACCACCGAGTGCGCGGCGCCGACACGGGCGCACGCGAGCATCGCGACGACCGCCTCGGGGATCATCGGCAGGTAGACGGCGACCCGGTCGCCCGCCTGGACGCCGAGCTCGGTGAGGGCGTTGGCGGCCTGGGACACCTCGTCCTTGAGCTGGGCGTAGGTGATCGAGCGGCTGTCGCCCGGCTCGCCCTCGAAGTGGAGGGCGACGCGGTCGCCGTTGCCGGCCTCCACGTGCCGGTCCACGCAGTTGTACGCGACGTTGAGCTTGCCGTCGGCGAACCACTTGGCGAAGGGCGGGTTGCTCCAGTCGAGCGTCTGCGTGGGCTCGGTGTCCCACTTCAGCCGGCGCGCCTGGTCGGCCCAGAAGCCCAGCCGGTCCGCGGCGGCCTGTGCGTACGCCGCCTCGGTCACGTTGGCGGCGGCGGCCAGATCGGCGGGCGGCGCGAACCGCCGCTCCTCCTTGAGCAGGTTGGCCAGGCTGTCAGTGCTCACGACATCTCCCTTTCCCAGAGTTTCCGTTGTCCCCGGGCATAGCTGTGTCTCCGGGCATAGCTCATCAGTCGGATGCCCAGGTGACAAGGGGTAGCCGAAAATTGGTTTAGACCTATATCACGACCGGGAGGGTCGCGGCGCAGGTCCAGGAGCAGGTCCACGGCGTACGAATGGCCCCTTCCCGCTGCAGGGTGCGGGAAGGGGCCAACAGCTTGCACGGATACGGGAGGCTATCGGTTCGAACCGGCCGTGGATCACACGCTCTGGCCGACGCTGTCGAAAACCCGACAGTCGAAGAAGTCCTCTCCCTCGGACAGCAGATAGGCCTGCGCCTCACCCACGTGGAAGTACATCCCGTGCAGCTCCAGCGTGCCCTCGGCGAGCCGGCGGGCCACCGATTCGTGGGCCCGCAGGTGCTCCAGCTGCTGCACCACGTTGGTCAGGCACAGCTGTTCCACGGCGTCCGCCGGGAGCCGCCCGGAGATCCGGGCCCAGGCGTGGTGCCGGCTGCCCATCCGCTTCAGGCTGGGCAGGCCGTGCCGCAGCCAGCGCGTCAGCGGGGTCGCCGGCGCTTCCGGGTGGGAGTTCAGCAGAGCCTGCATGGCCCCGCAGCCCGAGTGTCCGCACACCGTGATGCTGGCGACCTTGAGCACGTCCACGGCGTACTCGATGGCCGCGGCGACCGAGTCGTCGGTGGCCTCTGCACCGGGCAGCGGGACGAGGTTGCCCACGTTGCGGACGGTGAAGAGGTCGCCCGGACCGCTCGCCGTGATCATGCTGGTGACCAGGCGGGAGTCCGCGCAGGTCAGGAAGAGCTGCGAAGGCCGCTGCCCCTCGCGGGCCAGCCGGGCCAGCTCGTCCCGGACGTGCGGGGCCGTGTCCCGCTGGAAGGCGCTGATCCCGCTGGCCAGTTGGCCTGCTCCGCGCCGGCGGGGCGCCGTCTCGGCGGCCGGGACTCCGGACGCGCTGGGGATCGTACGCACGACCGTGCCGCCGGGGTCCGCCGCGACGGCGGGGGCGTGTGCCGCGCGGTGGTCGCAGTGGTTCTGCCAGGGCGTCCAGGGCCGGCAGCAGTGGTGCGCCCCGCGCCCGGAGTCGCTCCGGTGGCCGCCGCCCGCACCGGACCTGGAGCCGGTCCGGCCGTGCCCGGCGGGGGAGGCGCCGGCGCCGGGGGGCGGGCCGGAGACCGGGCCCGGATCCGCGCCGGGGTCCCCTGCGGTGCGCGCGTGCGCACCCGCACCGGAGCCCGTGTCCGCGGCCGCGTCCGTGGCCCGGCCCTGGTCCGCGCCGGCTTCCGTGCCCGCGTCCGGGCCGGTGCCCGCGAGGGCCCGGCCGCCGCGGCCGGTGAGCTCCAGCGAACCGCCGTGCGCCAGATGCGAGTTCTGCCAGTCCTGCAGGGCCTCGTAGGCGGCGTGGTCCATGAAGGAGCCGTCCAGCTCGACCACCACGTGCCCGCCGTGCGGGACCTGGCTCAGCACCCGGCTCAGCCGGGGGACGGCCAGGAACGTCAACTGGCCGCGGGCGCAGATCCGGTGCACGCCGTCCAGCTCGGTCAGCGTGATGCGGGTCCGGGCCAGCCGGCGCAGGGCCAGTGCCACGGCGACCGCGATGCCGACGGCCACGCCCTCCAGCACTCCGCCCAGCACCACCGCGACGATGGTCGTCGCGTAGACCAGCACCTCCCCGTGCCGGGTGACCGTGCGCAGGTGCGTGATGCTGACCATCTGCACGCCGACGGCCATGACCAGGGCGGCCAGCGCCGCGAGCGGGATGAGGTCGAGGACGGGCACGAGCAGCCCGGCCGCGAGCACCACCCACAGCCCGTGGAACATGGCTGATTTTCGGCTGACGGCACCCGACTTCACATTGGCCACGCTGCGCACGGCCACGCCCGTGACGGGCAGTCCGCCCAGCATCCCGGAGACGATGTTCGCAGCGCCCTGGCCGCGGAGTTCGCGGTCGAGGTCGGCGCGGGGCGGGCGGTTGTCCGTACCGCGCTCGGCGGCGATCAGCTTGTCGGTGGCTACCGAGGACAGCAGGGACTCCACGCTGCCGACCAGCGTGATGGTCAGGACGGCGGCGATCAGGCCGAGCACCGGCCCCTCGGGCATCTCGGGCAGCGCGTGGCTGCGCCAGGACGGCAGGTCCACCCGGGGGAGGGTGAGCCCGGCGAGCGCCGCGAAGGCGGTGGCGGTGGCGACGGCCGCGAGCGCGGCGGGCACCTTGCGCAGGGCGCGGCCCGCCCGCCCGGGCAGCCTTCCCCAGCCCAGCAGGACGCACAGGGTCAGCGCGCTCACTCCGAGGGCCGCAGGATGAGGATCGGCCAACTGGGCGGGCAGTCCGAGGACGTTGGCCACGGCGGAGCTCTGCGGACTGCCGCCGAGCACGATGTGCAGCTGGGCCAGGGCGATGGTCACGCCGATGCCGGCGAGCATCCCGTGCACGATCGCGGGGCTCACCATGAGCGCCGACCGGGCGGTCCGCAGGAGCGCGAGCCCGAGCTGGCAGACACCGGCGAGCACGGTGATGGCGCAGGTGGTGCGCCAGCCGTAGCGCTGGATCAACTCGGCGGTCACCACGGTGAGTCCGGCGGCCGGACCGCTCACCTGGAGGGGGGCTCCGCCGAACCGGCCGGCCACGATCCCGCCCACGGCCGCTGCCACCAGCCCCGCCTGGAGCGGGGCTCCGGTGGCGAGCGCGATGCCGAGGGAGAGCGGCAGGGCGATCAGGAAGACGGCGGCGGACGCGGACAGGTCCGCGGGGAGGTCCTTGAGCGGACTTCGCTTCTGGGGGCCGGCCTGGGCCGGGGCCGGGGTCGGTTCCGGGGTGGTGGCTGGGGTGGTGGCTGTCATGGGTTCCCGTCTCCTCTGAGGAGGGATGAAGCGGCGGGAGTCTCAACACTCGGTAAATGAATGGTAATGGAGAGTAAAGAGCGGTGGTAGGTAATGCACGCAAATGGCCTAGGAATTAGCACTCAAGGGTGAATAAGTATTTTGTCTGGCTTGTCACACCTTCCTAAAACACGACTGCGTGGGACGTTCCATCGCGAAAGGTCCCGCGATGGAACTGCGAGGGAGAGGTGTGCGGATGATCGCCGCCACGAAGAAGATCGCCGGCGGCCTGGTCGCCACGGCCCTGGTCCTGTGCGCCGCCGGGTGCAGCGGTTCCGGGCCGGCCAAACCCGGAGCGCCCGGCGGCCAGAGTGCGAAGAAGGGCCCCGCCGCCCCGGACGCTCCCGGCAGCCTCAACCGCCTCATCGGCGACGGCTCGACGGCCTACACCGGCTCGCAGCCCAACGTGCAGGTGCCGAAGAAGCTGAAACCGGGCGAGAAGCCCCCGCAGTTCGTGGTCTTCTCGTGGGACGGCGCGGGTGAGGACAGCCAGAAGCTCTTCTCGCACTTCCGGGAGGTGGGCAAGCAGTACAACGCCCGGATGACGTACTTCCTCAGCGGGGTGTACCTGCTGCCGGAGGAGAAGCGTTCCCTCTACACCGCGCCGCAGCACTCACCGGGCCTGTCCGACATCGGCTTCGGCGACCTCCAGGGCATCAAGGACACCGCCACCCAGGTCCGCGCCGCCTGGCTGGAGGGCAACGAGATCGGCACCCACTTCAACGGCCACTTCTGCGGCCCCGACGGCGGCGTCGGCACCTGGTCGGTGGCGGAGTGGAAGAGCGAGATCAACCAGGCCAAGTCGTTCGTCAAGAACTGGAAGACGAACGCGGGCCTGAAGAACATGGCCCCGCTCCCCTTCGACTACGACAAGGAGTTGATCGGGGCCCGCACCCCCTGCCTCGAAGGCCAGAAGAACTTCATGCTGGCGGCCAAGGACATGGGCTTCCGCTACGACTCCAGCGGCATCAGCAAGCAGATCTGGCCCAAGAAGACGGACGGGCTCTGGGACCTGCCGCTCCAGCTGGTGCCCATGCCCGGGCGTGCCTTCGACACGCTGAGCATGGACTACAACTACATGGTCAACCAGTCCGGTACGACCACGCAGGGCGACCCCGCGCAGCACCAGTACTGGGGCGACCAGATGCGCGACGGCCTGCGGCAGGCCTTCGACCGGGCCTACCAGGGCAACCGCGCACCGCTGATCATCGGCAACCACTTCGAGTCGTGGAACGGCGGCACCTACATGCGGGCCGTCGAGGAGTCGGTCAAGGACATGTGCACCAAGCCGGAGGTGCGGTGCGTGCCCTTCCGCGACCTGGCCGACTGGCTGGACGTCCAGAACCCGAAGACGCTGGAGTGGATGCGCACCCTCGACGTCGGCGAGGCGCCGAAGGAGGGCTGGACGAAGTTCCTCACCGCGGGGCCGCCGGCGCCTCCGGCCGCCCCGCCGGGCGCGGACAAGGTCAAGCCGGCTGAGGAGCGGGCAGCGGAGCAGGACGAGGGCTGACCAGGGCCTCGTGGAGCACGAAGGCGGGGTCGACCTGTTCCGCCAGGTCGACCCCGGTCTTGGCGTTCCCCCAGCTCTCGGCGTTGCGCAGGTGGAAGTGCACCATCTGCTCGGTGTACCTGCTCCAGTCGCGGTGCGCGTAGGAGTCCTCCGCCGCGTCCTGGAGTGCCTGGAGGGCGAGCCGGTTGCTGGCCTCCAGCAGTTCGAACGCGGCCGGACGGCCCCGTTCCATCGCACGGACCCAGTCGGAGTGCCCGAAGGTGACGAGCAGGTCCTCGCCCACCTCGTCCTGGAGGAACTCGATGTCCTCCGGGCCCTGCACCTTGTTGCCGACCACCTTGAGCACCACCCCGAAGTCCCGGGCGTACTCCTTGTACTGGCGGTAGACGGAGACGCCCTTGCGGGTCGGCTCGGCGACGAGGAAGGTCACGTCGAAGCGGGTGAACATGCCGGACGCGAAGGAGTCGGACCCGGCCGTCATGTCGACGACCACGTACTCGTCCGGGCCGTCGACCAGGTGGTTGAGGCAGAGCTCGACCGCGCCGACCTTCGAGTGGTAGCAGGCCACGCCCAGGTCGGACTCGGTGAACGGGCCCGTCGCCATCAGCCGTACGGAGTCCCCGTCGTCGAGCGGCAGCGTGCGCGCGCAGGCCTCGTAGACCGGGTTGTCCTCGGTGATGCGCAGCAGGCGCGAGCCGGCGCCGGGCGGCGTGGTCTTGATCATGCTGTCGGCGGAGGCGATGCGCGGGTTGGAGCCGCGCAGGTACTCCTTGATCAGCGGCAGGTGCGCGCCCAGGGCGGGAAGTGCGGCGGCTTCTTGGTCGGTGAGCCCGAGGGCGGCCCCGAGGTGCTGGTTGATGTCGGCGTCCACCGCGACGACGGGTGCTTCATTGGCTGCGAGGTGGCGGATGAAGAGGGAGGACAGCGTCGTCTTGCCGCTGCCGCCCTTTCCCACGAAAGCGATCTTCATGTTCACCAAGCGTAGCGGCATGGTAGCGGGGTGTGGTCAAGGTGAGTGAAGAAGACCACTCCAAGGAGGGGTCGGTGCTATGGGTGCGCAGTGCGTAGGCTCCCTACTTATGAGTAGCGCTTCTGACCCGCTGGCGGCCCTCGGATCCCTGCCGGGGGTCGCGGAGTCCGTGGATTCCGTACGCAAGGCCGTGGACCGCGTCTACGGGCACCGGGTGATGCGCCGGCGCAGCGGCGAGATCACCTCGGAGGCCGCCCTGCGCGGCGCCCGGGCCAGCGCGGCGCTGTCCGGTGCCGACTGGGCCCTGGAGGAGGTGCGCCGCCGGACCGACTTCGGGGTGGAGGAGGAGGCGCGCACGGTGGGCGCCGCGCTGCGGCTGACGGCGGAGGCCGGGCAGCTGTTGAGCATCTGGCGCCAGTCCCCGATGCGGGTGCTGGCGCGCCTGCACCTGGTGGCGTGCGGGGTGGCGGCCCCGGCGGCCGACGGGGCCGTCGACGTGGTCGGACGGCCGCGGCTGGCCGGCGAACCGGTGGACGAGCCCCTGGTGGACCTGCCGCTCCCGGGCGCCGACGAGGTCGCGGGGCGGCTGGACGGGCTGTCCCGGCTGGTCATCGCCGGCGGGTCGGCTCCGGCGCTGGTGACGGCCGCGGTGGTGCACGGGGAGCTGCTGGCCCTGCGGCCCTTCGCCTCGTACAACGGGCTGGTGGCGCGGGCGGCCGAGCGGATCGTGCTGATCAACAGCGGGCTGGACCCGAAGGCGATCTGCCCGGCCGAGGTCGGCCACGCGGAGCAGGGGGCGGAGGCCTACCTGAAGGCCTTCGAGGGGTACGTCTCCGGGACCGCTGAGGGGATGGCGGAGTGGATCGGGCACTGCGGCCGCTCGATCGAGCTCGGTGTCCGTGAGTCGACCGCGGTCTGCGAGGCGCTTCAGCGCGGCGCGGCCTGAGGCCGTTCCGGCAGGTCGTGCGGGCCCGATCGGGCGCGCCGTTCCGGCCGGGCACAGGGTTGCGGCGACACCGTCTTGCTCTGGTGTCGCCGCTGGCATTCACGCCCAGTTACCAAGCGTCCTCGATGGTTGCCCATCAGGCCGGGAACTTTGCCCGTGGCCTGGTGCGGCTGGCCCGTAATCGACGGGTCGACGTCGCGTGGGTGCTCGGCGTTCATGCTTCGGTCCGTGGGCCTTACTGCGTTTTAAAGATGATCCTCTCGGATGTTCTTTGGTCTCGCGGGCCGTGACTCCTTTGTACTCCGCTTCGGTGCCGAGCGAAACCCCTGGCCGGATTCCTTTACTTTCCGGGGCGACCCGGGGCGAACCGGACAGTCTGTATCGCCCCAGGTCGGGAGGGTCCGGTCAGGCCTAGGCGGCCGGGATCCCCGCGCGCCGGCGGCTCGCGTACCAGACGAGGCCGGCGGTGGCGGCGGCCGCGCCGACGGCCGCCGCCGCGACGAGGGCGGGCCGCGCCGGCATCGACAGCCCGGGCAGGCGCTGCTTCAGCCGCACCGGCCGGTTGAACACCAGGACCGGCCACTCCCGTGCGACGGCCTCGCGCCGCAGCGCGCGGTCGGGGTTGACGGCGTGCGGGTGCCCCACGGCCTCCAGCATCGGGACGTCGGTGATCGAGTCGCTGTACGCGTAGCACCGCGCGAGGTCGTACCCCTCGGACTCGGCGAGCTCGCGTACGGCCTCCGCCTTCGTGGGGCCGTAGGCGTAGTACTCGATCTCCCCGGTGAAGCAGCCGTCCTCGCCGACCACCATGCGGGTGGCGACGATCCGGTCCGCGCCGAGCATCTCGCCGATGGGCTCGACGACTTCGGCGCCCGAGCTGGACACGATCACCACGTCACGGCCGGCCGTGTGGTGGGCCTCGATGAGGGACGCGGCCTCGTCGTAGATGATCGGGTCGATCAGGTCGTGCAGGGCTTCGGCGACGATCTCCCGGACCTGCTGGACGTTCCACCCCTTGCAGAGTGCGGACAGGTACTCCCGCATCCGCTCCATCTGGTCGTGGTCGGCGCCGCCGGCCAGGAAGATGAACTGGGTGTAGGCGGTCCGCAGCACGGCGCGGCGGTTGATCAGGCCGCCCCGGTAGAAGGACTTGCTGAACGTCAGAGCGCTCGACTTCGCAATGACCGTCTTGTCCAGGTCGAAGAAGGCGGCGGTCCGAGGCAGCGAGTGCGGCAAGGGCTGATTTTCCACGTGCCGAGCATATGCGCCCACCATTCGGCGTAAGGTGTGGCGCGTGGGTTTGCCTGAGAAGGCTCTCGGGTACACCATGGAAGTCACGGATCGTTCGCGACCGTGCTAACCCGGTCTGGCTCCTCCCCCCCCGAGTCGGACCGTGGGGACGACCCCCGCTCTCCCCCCCGGCGGGGGTCGTCGCATGTCCGGACGCGGTTTGCGTCCCCTTCACCCGGTCGGCGGCGGCCGTCATCACGGCCCTCCCTCATCGATGGGCCCGTCTGGCACAGGCCTGCACTCCTCCAGACTCGTGACGCTGCGTAGTGGTTCCGCAGCGCTGTGGAACTCACCTGATGGTGTGGCGAAGTTATTCACAGGCGCCCTCTTGTCCACAGTTTTCGAGCAAGATCCACTTCTTTTTCCGGATCCCTCCACCGTGATTCCAGCCGCGAAGTCCGCGGCTCGTGGATTTGCAGGGAGAAGGGGGCGGAGATCGTGGCTGGATCGAAGTCGTGTGAAGCACAGGCACCCGTGGTGGCAGGCGGGGGAGGGAGCCGCGGCCGCACCGCGGGCGCCGCACCCGGTGGCGGACGGCCGCTGATCATCACCGAGGACCCGCTGCTCCTCGACGACCTGCTGCGGCTGTGCGCCGCCGCGGGCGCCGAGCCGCACGTGCACCACGCGGTGCCGGAGCGGAGCGCGGACGGGGCCGGGGCCACGGGGTGGGACTCCGCACCCCTGGTGCTGGTCGGGGACGACGCCGCCCGCCGGGTACGCGGGGCACCGCGCCGGGACGGGGTGCTCCTCGTCGGCCGGGACCTCGACGACCCCCTCGTGTGGCAGCGGGCCGTGGAGATCGGCGCCCAGGAGGTCCTGCGCCTGCCCGACGCCGAGAGCATGCTCGTCGACCGCATCGCCGACGTGGCGGAAGGCGCCGGCCGGCCCGCGCTGGCCGTCGGCGTGATCGGCGGCAGCGGCGGGGCCGGGGCCTCCACCCTCGCCTGCGCGCTCGCCCTCCGGGCGGCCAAGGGCGGCGAGCGCACGATCCTCATCGACGCCGACCCGCTCGGCGGGGGCATGGACGTGCTGCTCGGCGGCGAGAACGCCGAAGGACTGCGGTGGCCCGACTTCGCCGCCTCGCGCGGCCGCGTCGGAGCCGGGGCGCTGGAGGAGTCCCTGCCCGAGCTGCACGCGCTGCGGGTGCTGAGCTGGGACCGCGGGGAGCGGGTGGTCGTGCCGCCCGCCGCGATGCGGTCGGTCGTGGCCGCCGCCCGCAGGCGCGGCGGGGTCGTGGTGGTCGACCTGCCCCGCCGGGTGGACGAGGCCGTCGCAGAGGTGCTGGCCCAGCTGGACCTCGTGCTGCTGGTGGTGCCGGGCGAGCTGCGCTCGGTGGCCGCGGCGGGGCGGGTCGCCGCCGGGGTCCGCATGGCGGCCCGGGACGTCCGCGCCGTCGTGCGGGGCCGCTGTCCCGAGGGGCTCGACGCCGAAGCCGTGGCGGGGCTGCTGGGGGTCCCGCTCGCCGGGGAGGTACCGGTCGAGGTGGGGCTCCCGGGGAGGGTCGCCGAGGGGGAACCGCCGGGTGCGCGGGGCACGCTGGCCCGCTTCTGCGACGGCTTCTGGCGCCGGGCGCTCGGCTCCGCCCAGGGGGTGCCGGCATGAGCGCCCTGCTGCTGGACGCGGTGCGCCAGCACCTCGCGGAGAGCGGGGCCGAGCCCACGCCCGCCCGGGTCGCGGCCGCCCTGCGGGCCCAGGGGCGGCTCCTCGGTGACGCGGAAGTACTGGGCGTGGCCGCCGAGTTGCGTTCCGAACTGGTGGGCGCGGGGCCGCTGGAGCCGCTCCTCGCCGACCCCGCCGTCACCGACGTGCTGGTGGCCGCCCCCGACCGGGTGTGGGTGGACCGGGGCGGCGGGCTGGAGCTGACCCCGGTGGCGTTCGCCGACGCCGAGGCCGTGCGCAGGCTGGCCCAGCGGCTGGCCGCCGTCGCGGGGAGGCGGCTGGACGACGCCCGGCCCTGGGTCGACGCCCGGCTGCCCGACGGCACCCGGCTGCACGCCGTGCTGCCTCCCGTGGCCGTCGGATCGGCCTGCCTGTCGCTGCGCGTGGTGCGGCCCAAGGCGTTCACGCTGGACGAGCTCGTCGCCGCCGGGACCCTGCCGCCGGGCGGACAGCGGCTGCTGCGGGCGATGATCGAGGCCCGGCTGTCGTTCCTCGTCTCCGGCGGGACCGGGACGGGCAAGACCACCCTGCTCAGCGCCCTGCTGGGACTGGTCGGGCCGGGCGAGCGGATCGTGCTCGCCGAGGACTCCGCCGAGCTGCGCCCCGACCATCCCCATGTGGTGCGGCTGGAGACCCGGCCCGCGAACCAGGAGGGGGCCGGGCTGGTCACCCTCGCCGACCTGGTCCGCCAGGCCCTGCGGATGCGGCCCGACCGGCTGGTGGTCGGCGAGGTGCGGGGCGCGGAGGTGGCCGACCTGCTCGCCGCCCTGAACACCGGGCACGAAGGGGGCTGCGGGACGGTGCACGCCAACGCCGCGGCACACGTGCCCGCCCGGCTGGAGGCCCTCGGAACGGCCGCCGGGCTCGACCGGGCCGCCCTGCACAGCCAGTTGGCGGCCGCGCTGACCCTGGTGGTCCACCTGGTCCGGGACCGGTCCGGGAAGCGTCGGGTGGCCGAGGTGCACGTGCTGGAGCGGGACCCGGCCGGCCTGGTGGTCACCCTGCCCGCGCTGCGCTGGGGGCCGCGCGGCTTCGTACGGGAGGCCGGCTGGACGCGGCTCGCCCCGCTGCTGGGGGGTGCGCTGTGAACCCCGGGGCGCTCGGGTCGGTGCCGGTGTTCGCCGGGGTGCTCTGCGCAGGGGCCGCGGCCTGGGGGCTGGCCGGGGGTGAGCGGCAGCCCCGGCGGGCCCGGCTGGTCCTGGCCGGAGGCGGGCCGCTGGTGCCGGGCGGGCCGGCGCCCGGGCAGTGGCTGGCGGCCGCGGTGCGGGTACGGGCCGCGCGGTGGCGGGAGTGGGCCGGCCTGGCGGCCGGGGTGCTCGTCGCCGCGGCGGGCGGGTCGGTGATCCCGCTGCTGCTCGGCGCGGCCTCGGTACCGCTGCTGCGGCGCTGGCTGCGGGCCAGGGAGCGGGAGCGGGCGCGCGCCGCCCGTGCGGCGGGGGTCGTGGAGCTGTGCGGGGCCGTCGTGGGGGAGCTGCGGGCCGGCGCCCAGCCGGGCAGGGCGCTGACCGTGGCGATACGGCGTACGGCGGCCGGTCCCGGTGGTCCGGGGGCGGCGGAGACGGGGGTGCTGGCCGCCGCCGCGTTCGGCGGGGACGTGGCCGGGGCCCTGCACCAGGCGGCGCGGGAGCCCGGTGCGCGGGGACTGGCCGGGATGGCCGCCTGCTGGCGGGTCTCGGTGGACGGCGGAGCGGGCCTCGCGGCCGGACTCGACCGGCTGGAAGGGGCGTTGCGGGCCGAGCGGGACCGGGAGGAGTCGCTGCGGGCCCAGCTCGCGGGGGCCAGGTCCACGACGGTGGTGCTCGCGCTGCTGCCGCTGGTGGGCCTGCTGATGGGCACCGCACTGGGCGCGGATCCGCTGCGGGTGCTGCTGCACTCCCCGGTCGGGTGGGGCTGCCTGCTCGCGGGCGGGCTGCTGGAGGCGCTGGGGCTGCTGTGGTGCCGGCGGATCGTGCGGACGGGGGAGCGGTGATGGACGGCTCCGCGGTCCACAGGCTGGGGACGGCGTTGTGCGCGGCGGCGCTGGTGTGGTGGCCGGCGTCGGCGGTGGCGGCGCGGCTGGGGCGGCGGGCGGTCCGGCGCAGGACCGCGGTGCTCTTCCGGGCCGGGCCGGTGCGGCGGGGCCCGCGGTGGGGGCCGGGGATCCGGGCCGCGGGGCTGTCCTGGGCGGGGCCGGCCGGGGCGCTGCTGGCGGGCTGGGTGCTGGTCGGCGGGGTGCCGGGGCTGCTCGTCGGGTGCGGGGCGGCGTTCGCGGCACGGCGGCTGCTCGCGCGGGCCCGGCCGTCCGGCGGGCCGGACCCCCGGGAGGTGGAGGCGCAGCTGCCGTTCGCGGCGGACCTGCTGGCGGCCTGTCTCGCCGCGGGGGCGGGGCCGGTGGAGGCGGCCGAGGTGGTCGGGGAGTCGCTGGGCGGCCCGGTGGGCGAGCGGCTGGCGCTCGCGGGTGCGGAGCTGCGCCTCGGCGGCGAACCGGGGGCGGCGTGGGGGAGGTTGGCCGAGATACCCGGGGCGCGGGGGCTGGCGGAGTGCCTGGAGCGGGCCGCGCGGACCGGGGCGCCGGCCGCGGAGCCGGTCTCCCGCCTGGCGGCGGCCCTGAGGGCGGACCGCTCCCGGCGGGCGGGCGCCAGGGCACAGCGGGCGGCGGTGCTCGTCACCGCTCCGGTGGGGCTGTGCTTCCTCCCCGCGTTCCTCGCGGTCGGCGTGGCGCCGGTGGTGATCGGAATGGCCTCGGGACTGCTGTCGCAGCGGTGACGCGAACCGTCCGGGGCGGCGGAAATCAAAAACTGAAATCAGATCAAGAACGTAATCCCACAGGAGGTTGTCATGAGGATCATCCGGAATCGGTTGCGGGCGGTGCTGAAGGGGCGTGGGGGTGATGCGGGAATGTCGACCTCGGAATACGCCATGGGCACGATCGCGGCGTGTGCGTTCGCGGCGGTCCTGTACAAGGTGGTGACGAGCGACGTGGTGTCGGCGGCACTCCAGTCGACCATCGGGAAGGCGCTCGATGCGCCCTTCTGAGCGAAAGCGGCCGCGAATCGGGGACCGCGGATATGTGACGGCGGAGGCCGCTGTGGTCATTCCGGCCCTGGTCCTGTTCGCGGCGCTGCTGGTGTGGGCGCTGATGGCGGCGGCCGCGCAGATCCGGTGTGTGGACGCCGCCCGGGCGGGTGCCCGGGTGGCGGCCCGGTCCGAGCCGGTGGCGGCGGCGGTGGCGGCGGCCCGGGAGGCCGCGCCGGAGGGGGCCGAGGTGGAGGTGGAGCGGTCCGGCGACCTGTGGCGGGTCCGGGTGGCCGCTCCGGCGCCGGGGCCGGGCGGGCTGCCGGTACGGCTGGGGGCGCGTGCGGTGGCCCTGGCGGAGGACAGCGTGGGGCCGCCGCCGTGATCCGGGGCCGGCTCCGGGGTGCCGGGCGGGACCGGGGGGTCGCGACGGTGTGGGCCACCGTGGTGGCGGCGGTGCTGGTGGCCGTGTTCGGGGGTGTGCTGCTGCTCGGGCAGGCGGTGGTGGCCCGCCACCGGGCCGGCGCCGCGGCCGACCTGGCGGCCCTGGCGGCGGCCGCGAGCTGGGCGCACGGCCCCGAGCGGGCCTGTGCGGCGGCCCGGCGGGTGGCCGGGGCCCAGGGGGCGGTGGTGGCCGCCTGCGAGGTCGGCGGGGAGGTGGCCGTGGTCCGGGCCGCCGCCCGGGCCGGCCCCTTCACCCCCGAGGCCGCCGCCCGGGCGGGACCGCCTCCGGCCCCCACCGCCGGGCCGGGCGACCCGGAGCCCGCCGCCAGTCCGGGGCCCGCCAGCCCTGGGCCCGCCGGTCCGGGGCCTGCCGCCGCCGGGCCCGGCGATGCGGGAGCCGATGCCGCCGGGCCCGGTGCGCCGGGACCCGCCGCCGGGTCTGCCGGACCGGGAGCCGATGCCACCGCCGGGTCTGCCGGAGCGGGGCGCGGCGCGGGCGTCGGAGGGCCGGGGCCGGGGGTGGTCAGGGGGCTGTGGAGAGGAGGCGGGTGAGGAGGCGTACGGCGCCGCGTTTGTGGAGGGGGTCGTTGCCGTTGCCGCACTTGGGGGACTGGATGCAGGAGGGGCAGCCCGCCTCGCACTCGCAGGCGGCGATGGCGTCCCGGGTGGCGGTGAGCCAGGCCCTCGCCGTCCGGAAGCCCCGCTCGGCGAAGCCGGCGCCGCCCGGGTGGCCGTCGTACACGAAGACCGTGGGCAGCAGGGTGTCCGGATGCAGCGGGACGGAGACCCCGCCGATGTCCCAGCGGTCGCAGGTGGCGAACAGCGGGAGCAGGCCGATGGAGGCGTGCTCGGCGGCGTGCAGGGCGCCTCCGAGGATCTCCGGGCCGATCCGGGCCTCGTCCAGCTGGTCCTCGGTCACCGTCCACCACACGGCCCGGGTGCGCAGGGTCCGCGGCGGCAGGTCGAGCTTGGCCTCGCCGAGCACCTCGCCGGTGACCAGCTTGCGGCGCAGGTAGGAGACGACCTGGTTGGTGACCTCGACGGAGCCGAAGCAGAGCCGGGCCGAGCCCCAGGGGATTTCGGTCTCGGTCTCCAGGATGGAGATGGAGGTGGTGTCGCGGGCGGTGGTGGAGAAGGGCGGGTTCGCCTCCTCGACCAGGGCGGCCGAGTCCTCCAGGTCCAGGTGTTTCACCAGGTAGGTGCGGCCCTGGTGGAGGTGGACGGCGCCGTCGTGGACGGCGGTGTGCGAGGCGGACTCGTCGACGGTGCCCAGCAGCCGGCCGGTGGAGGCCTCCACGATCTGCACCGGGCGGCCACCGCCGCCGCGGATGTCGGTCAGGTCCGAGGCCCGTTCCCGGCGGGTCCAGTGCCAGGCGGTGGCCCGGCGGCGCAGCAGCTTCGCCGCCTCCAGCTGGGGCATGAGGCCGCGCGCGGCGGGGCCGAAGAGGTCCAGGTCGGCCTCGGTCAGGGGCAGCTCGGCGGCGGCCGCGCACAGGTGCGGGGCCAGGACGTACGGGTTGTCGGGGTCCAGCACGGTGGCCTCCACCGGCTGCCGGAACAGGGCCTCGGGGTGGTGGACCAGGTAGGTGTCCAGCGGGTCGTCCCGGGCGACCAGGACGGCCAGGGCGCCCTGCCCCGAGCGTCCGGCGCGCCCGGCCTGCTGCCACAGCGAGGCCCGGGTGCCCGGGTAGCCGGTGATCAGCACGGCGTCCAGGCCGGAGACGTCGACGCCCAGCTCCAGGGCGGTGGTCGCGGCCAGTCCCAGCAGTTCCCCGGAGTGCAGGGCCCGCTCCAGGGCCCGGCGCTCCTCGGGCAGGTAGCCGCCGCGGTAGGCGGCGACCCGTCCGGGCAGGGACCGGTCCACCGCCGCGAGCCGCTCCTGGGCGATCACCGAGATCAGCTCGGCTCCGCGTCGGGAGCGGACGAAGGCAACGGTCCGCACGCCCTGTACGACCAGGTCGGTCAGCAGGTCGGCGGTCTCGGCGGTCGCGGTCCGGCGCACCGGGGCGCCCTTCTCGCCCCTGAGCTCGGTCAGCGGCGGCTCCCACAGGGCGAAGACGACCTCTCCGCGCGGGGAGGCGTCGTCGGTGATCTCGGTGACCGGCACGCCGGTCAGCCGGGACGCGGCGGCCGCGGGGTCGCTGGCGGTGGCGGAGGCCAGCAGGAAGACCGGTTCGGAGCCGTAGCGGGCGCACAGCCGCCGCAGCCGCCGCAGGACCTGGGCGACGTGGGAGCCGAACACCCCGCGGTAGGTGTGGCACTCGTCGACGACGACGTAGCGCAGGGCCTTCAGGAAGGAGGACCAGCGGGGGTGGGAGGGCAGGATCCCCCGGTGCAGCATGTCGGGGTTGGTCAGCACGTAGTTGGCGTACTGGCGCACCCACTCGCGTTCCTCGACGGGGGTGTCCCCGTCGTACACGGCCGGACGGACGGCGTTCCCCAGGGGGGCGGCCAGCTCCCGGACGGCCCGCCGCTGGTCGGCGGCCAGAGCCTTGGTCGGAGCGAGGTAGAGGGCGGTCGCACCCCGCCCGTTCGGCGCCTCGGCGCCGTCCGCGAGGGCGGACAGCACGGGGGCCAGGTAGGCCAGGGACTTCCCGGAGGCGGTGCCGGTGGCGACGACCACGGACTCGCCGTCCAGGGCGTGCTCGGCGGCCGCGGCCTGGTGTTCCCACGGATGGTCGATCCCTGCGTCGCGGATCGCGGCTACGACATCCGTTCGGATGCGATGGGGCCAGACCGCATGACGGCCCTCCCGAGGGGGCAAGTGCTCCGTATGGGTGATGCGCGCAGCCCGGGAAGGCCCCCGTGACAGGCGGTCCAGGACCGTGCCGGGAGCGGGTCGTGGATCGGCTGGTGCCGTGGGCGGACCGGGGCGGTGAGTGTTGGCCATTGGAACCGAGTGTGTCACTGGCGTGCGGGACAATGGTCCCAAGGCGTCGTGCGCGCCTGCCGGTAAGTGATTGAATGCCATCGCGGCAGCCGATCCCCTCCCCTACCTTCGGGTGGGGAGGCCCCTGGGGGGCGCCGCTCGATAGCAAGGTGCTGGAGGATCCGTGGACCTGTCCCTGTCGACTCGCACTGTCGGCGACCGCACGGTCGTAGAGGTCGGTGGCGAGATTGATGTGTATACCGCGCCCAAGCTGCGCGAGCAGTTGGTGGAGTTGGTGAACGACGGCAGCTACCACCTGGTCGTCGACATGGAGCGAGTGGACTTCCTCGACTCCACCGGCCTCGGTGTGCTCGTGGGAGGCCTCAAGCGCGTCCGCGCGCACGAGGGCTCGCTGCGTCTGGTCTGCAACCAGGAGCGCATTCTGAAGATCTTCCGGATCACCGGTCTGACCAAGGTGTTCCCGATCCACACCTCGGTGGAGGACGCCGTCCAGGCCACCGACTGACGTACGGCTCCCGACACCGAGGAGCCGTCGAGGAGCGGGGGTACCGGGCCATGGTTGGTCCGGGCCCCTGTGAAGGCACGCCCGTAGTCCGAGGGGGACGCACATGGCCACCGTTGAACTGCGCTTCAGCGCCCAGCCCGAACACGTCAGGACGGCCCGCCTCGTCGCGGCCGCCGTGGCGCGCCGGGCGGGGGTGGAGGAGGCCGTCCTCGACGAGGTTCGCCTCGCCGTGGGCGAGGCCTGTTCGCGTGCCGTCGGACTGCACCGCAGCAACGGCCTGACCGCGCCCGTGCGCGTCGTGCTGACCGAGGAGGAGAAGTCGTTCTCCATCGAGGTCGGCGACGAGGTGCCCGGGCCGGCCGGCGGTTCCGCCGAGTCGGTGCCGGGCATCGCCGCCGTCCTCGACCCGGACGCGGACGGGGAGGACGAGATGGGGCTCGCGGTGATCAGCGGGCTGGTCGACGACGTCTCGGTGACCAGTGGTGAATCGGGCGGAACGATCCGCATGAGCTGGCCCGTCGCTGCCGCTTCCGATCTTCCGTAGCGCCCTCCCGGCCCTATTTTCCGATCTTCGGAAATTCCTCGGATCTTTACCAAGGCCCTGCTGAGCAGGGCCTTTTTCGTTTTCCCGGGAAATCTTCTAGATCGCTGATCAACCGTCAATGCCTTTGCCCCATTACCTCTTTCGGGGGTAATGGAGTGACGTGATCTATTGCTGAGGAGCAAGAGCGCGCCAATTCCGTTTCACGCGCACTGTTTTGATCAGGTCGCGCTCCCTACAATCCGTCCACATCTTGAGCTCATCACGTCAAGGAGGACGAATGACGGGGCTCTTCACCCCTATCGCTCCGGATCACGCCCATGATCTGGCAGCCGCAGTACTCACCGATGACAACAGGGTCATCGTGTTCGTCATCGCGGGCGTCGCGCTGGCCGCGCTCGTCGTCGCGCAGATCCTGGTCCGCCAGGTCCTCTCCGCCGACGAGGGCACGGACAGCATGAAGAGGATCGCGGCGGCCGTGCAGGAGGGCGCCAACGCCTATCTGGGCCGCCAGTTGCGCACCCTCGGCGTCTTCGCCGTGGTGGTCTTCTTCCTGCTCTTCCTGCTGCCCGCCGACGACTGGACGCAGCGGGCGGGACGTTCCGCCTTCTTCCTCGTCGGCGCCATCTTCTCGGCCGTCACCGGCTACATCGGCATGCGCCTCGCGGTCCGCGCCAACGTCCGCGTCGCCGCGGCCGCGCGCGAGGCCACCCCGGCCGAGGGCGAACCCGCCAAGGACCTGACCGAGGTGGCCCACAAGGCCATGAAGATCGCCTTCCGCACCGGTGGCGTGGTCGGCATGTTCACGGTCGGCCTGGGCCTGCTCGGCGCGTCCTGCGTCGTCCTGGTCTACGCCGCCGACGCCCCCAAGGTCCTGGAGGGCTTCGGCCTGGGCGCCGCCCTGATCGCGATGTTCATGCGCGTGGGCGGCGGCATCTTCACCAAGGCCGCCGACGTCGGCGCCGACCTGGTCGGCAAGGTCGAGCAGGGCATTCCGGAGGACGATCCGCGCAATGCCGCGACCATCGCCGACAATGTGGGCGACAACGTCGGCGACTGCGCGGGGATGGCGGCCGACCTCTTCGAGTCCTACGCCGTCACCCTCGTGGCCGCGCTCATCCTCGGCAAGGCCGCCTTCGGCGACCTGGGCCTCGCCTTCCCGCTGATCGTGCCCGCCATCGGCGTGATCACCGCGATGATCGGCATCTTCGCGGTCGCCCCGCGCCGGGCCGACCGCAGCGGGATGACCGCGATCAACCGCGGCTTCTTCATCTCCGCCGTGATCTCCCTCGCGCTCGTCGCCGTGGCCGTCTACAGCTACCTGCCGGCCACCTACAAGGAGCTCGTCGGCGTCGAGGACGCCGCCATCTCCAACCACACCGGGGACCCGCGCGTCCTGGCCGTGGTCGCCGTCGCCATCGGCATCGTCCTCGCGGCCCTGATCCAGCAGCTGACCGGCTACTTCACCGAGACCAACCGCCGCCCCGTCCGGGACATCGGCAAGTCCTCGCTGACCGGCCCCGCCACCGTGATCCTCGCCGGCATCTCCGTCGGCCTGGAGTCCGCCGTCTACACGGCGCTCCTCATCGGCCTCGGCGTCTACGGCGCCTTCCTGCTCGGCGGCACGTCGATCATGCTGGCGCTCTTCGCGGTGGCCCTGGCCGGCACCGGCCTGCTGACCACCGTCGGCGTCATCGTCGCGATGGACACCTTCGGCCCCGTCTCCGACAACGCCCAGGGCATCGCCGAGATGTCCGGCGACGTCGAGGGCGCCGGCGCCCAGGTCCTCACCGACCTGGACGCGGTCGGCAACACCACCAAGGCCATCACCAAGGGCATCGCCATCGCCACCGCCGTGCTGGCCGCGGCCGCGCTCTTCGGCTCGTACAACGACGCCATCACGGGCGCGGTCAAGGAAGTCGGGGCCAAGGCCGGGGAGATGAACCTCAGCCTCGACATCGCCCAGCCCAACAACCTGGTCGGCCTCGTCCTCGGCGCGGCCGTGGTGTTCCTGTTCTCGGGCCTGGCCATCAACGCCGTCTCCCGCTCCGCGGGCGCCGTCGTCTACGAGGTGCGCCGCCAGTTCCGCGAGCACCCCGGGATCATGGACTACTCGGAGAAGCCCGAGTACGGCCGCGTCGTCGACATCTGCACCAAGGACGCGCTCCGCGAGCTCGCCACGCCCGGTCTGCTCGCCGTGCTCACCCCGATCGCGGTCGGCTTCACCCTCGGCGTCGGCGCGCTCGGCTCCTTCCTGGCCGGCGCCATCGGCACCGGCACGCTGATGGCGGTCTTCCTCGCCAACTCCGGCGGCGCGTGGGACAACGCGAAGAAGCTCGTCGAGGACGGCCACCACGGCGGCAAGGGCAGCGAGGCCCACGCCGCGGTCGTCATCGGCGACACCGTCGGCGACCCGTTCAAGGACACCGCGGGCCCGGCCATCAACCCGCTGCTGAAGGTCATGAACCTGGTGGCCCTGCTGATCGCCCCCGCGGTCGTGCAGTTCAGCTACGGCCCGGACACCAGCGCGGCCGTGCGGGCCGTCGTCGCGGTGCTCGCGCTCACGGTGATCGTCGGCGCGGTGTACGTCTCCAAGCGGCGCGGCATCGCCGTCGGCGAGGACGGCGGCAGCGCCGGCGCCGAGCGGGTGGCCCAGCCGGCCGATCCGGCGGTGGTCTCCTGACGCTCCAGGGCCCCTGAGCCGGGCCCACGCGGCCCTGGCGGGCCGACCGGCTCGAAGATGCGCCCGAACGGCGGACGGGCGGCGCGGACTGACGCGCCGTCTGTCCGCCTTTGTGCGTGCCCTGATGGCGGGCGTGTATCTTCCGGCCGAGAGCCTTCGAAGGGACCAATCCGGTGAACAAGAAGCTTGCGGCCGCGGTGTCCGGCGGTGCGGTACTGATGCTCGTCCTGTCCGGCTGCGGCGGCGGCGGGGACGACGGCGACAAGAAGGCCGACGCCTGGGCCAAGAAGGTCTGCGACAAGTGGGAGCCCGAGCTCACCAAGATCAAGACGACCAACGACGAGCTGAAGCGGGTCGCGTCCACGAGCAGCAAGCCCGATGAGGTCCAGAAGACCGACTCGGCGGCCTTCCAGACCCTCTCCGACGCCTACAAGTCCATGGGCGGCGCCCTGACGTCGGCCGGCGAACCGCCCGTCAAGGACGGCAAGACCGCGGCGGATTCCGTGGTCAAGAGCTACGGCGAGATCTCCAAGAGCTACACCGATCTGAAGACGAAGATCGACGGCCTCGACCCGAAGGACCAGAGCAAGTTCGCGGAGGGCCTCCAGGGCGTCGCCGGCGGGCTCACCGAGGTCGCGGCCAACGAGACGGCCGCCAAGGAGAAGCTCAACTCGACCGGCCTCAAGGTGATCTACAGCCAGAAGGGCTGCCAGGTCGCGACGCCCGAGAAGAGCTGACCCCGCGGGCCTCTGCGCTCCGCGCGGCACGGCACGGGCATGACGGGCGGCCGGATCCCGATCGGATCCGGCCGCCCGCGGCGTGCCCGGGCCCGGCGCACCCGGCCCGGGCGCGCCCGCTCCGGCGCTGTGGTGCTCCTGCGCCTCTGCGGTGCTGCGTTGCTCCGGCGCTGCGCCTCTGCGGTGCTTCCGCGTTCCGGCGCTGCGCCACCGCGGTGCTCCCGCGTTCCGGCGCGGAGGCCTGCCGCGCCGGGGCTCGTACGGAATGCCGACCCCAGCGGCCACAATGGTCGGGTGAGTACCACCAGCCTTCCCAAGCCCGACCACGCCGCCGAGCTCCGCGAGGCGTTCCTCGCCGCGGGGTTCACCGCCGACGGACTGCTCGACCTGCTCGGCGCCCCCGCCTACGCGGCGCTGGCCCGCAGCGAGACGGTCCCCGCCCTGCGTGCCACCCGCGGAGCGAGCGACGGCGGGCTCGCGAGCCTGATCCGGCTGTTCCTGCTCCAGCAGCCGGAGCCGTACGTGCACGCCGCCGCCGTGATGCCCGTCGAGGGCGCCATCGCCGACGGCTGGCTGCGCCGGGAGGGCGACGAGGTGCACGCCACCGTCGACGTGCGCCCGTACGGCGGCCCCGACGGCGAGGACTGGTTCATCGTCTCCGACCTCGGCTGCGCCGTCGGCGGCGCCGGGGGGATCGGCAGCCGCGAGGAGGGCGTCGTGCTCGGCGTCGGCGGCGCCTCGACCACCCTGGCCGGGATCACCGTGCCCATCGCCGTCGGCACCGCCCTCGACCTCGGTACCGGCTCCGGCATCCAGGCGCTGCACGCCGCCCGGCACGCCACCCGGGTCACGGCCACCGACGTCAACCCGCGCGCCCTGGAATTCACCCGTCTGACGCTGGCCCTCTCCGGGGCGCCGGAGGCCGAACTGCTCGCGGGCTCCCTGTTCGAGCCCGTGGGCGACGCCGCGTACGACCTCATCGTGTCGAACCCGCCCTTCGTGATCTCGCCCGGCGCGCGGCTCACGTACCGGGACGGCGGCATGGGCGGCGACGACCTGTGCCGGACCCTGGTCCAGCAGGCGGGGGACCACCTCAATCCGGGCGGGTACGCGCAGTTCCTCGGCAACTGGCAGCACGTGGAGGGGGAGGACTGGCGCGACCGGGTCCGCTCCTGGGTGCCGCGCGGCTGCGATGCCTGGATCGTGCAGCGTGACGTGCAGGACGTGACGCAGTACGCGGAGCTGTGGCTGCGCGACGCGGGCGACCACCGCACGGATCCGGCCGAGTACGCGGCCAGGTACGAGGACTGGCTCGACGAGTTCGAGGCCCGCAAGACCAAGGCCGTCGGCTTCGGCTGGGTCACCCTGCGCCGTACGGACGCGGCCGAGCCCTCGATCGTGGTGGAGGAGTGGCCGCACTCGGTGGAGCAGCCGCTCGGCGAGGCGGTCCTCGCGCACTTCGCCCGCCAGGACTACCTGCGCGACCACGACGACGCGGCCCTGCTGGCGGGGTACTTCCAGCTGACCGCGGAGGTCGTGCAGGAGCAGGTCGGCGCGCCGGGCGCGGAGGACCCCGAGCACGTGGTGCTCCGGCAGAACCGGGGGATGCGCCGCGCCACCAAGGTGGACACGGTCGGCGCCGGGTTCGCCGGAGTGTGCGACGGCTCACTCAGCGCGGGCCGGATCCTGGACGCGATCGCGCAGCTGGTGGAGGAGGACCCGGTCGTCCTGCGGGACCGGACCCCGGAGGCGATCCGGATGCTGGTCGAGCAGGGGTTCCTGGAGCCCGTGCAGGGCCCCGCCCAGTAGCCGGCGGCAGTCGGCGCCGTGATGTAACCCGGGGTTCGCCTGCCGTACCCCCTCGGGTGGCAGGCTCCCCCGCAGCGGGCGATCCGGGGGGACGCCCGAGCGGTCCGGGGGAAAAGGGGAACGGCATGGAACACGGTCCGGCGATCTTCGCGGCAGCCGTGTTCCTGCTGTTCGGGACCGCTCTGCTGGTCTGGACGGGGGCGCGCGCCTGGCACCGCGCGCCGGTGGCTGAGGGCGTGCGCCCCGTCGTGGCCGTACCGCTGGCCGTACTGGCCGGAGCGGGCTCGCTCGCCCTCGGCGTCTGGTGCCTCCAGCACATCTGAAGCGGCCTCCGGCGGCGGTCCGCCCCGGGGCGTGAAATCCGACGTCGCGGCGGGTGCGGCTGCGGGGCCAGACGGCCCCCGGGCCACCCTGGCCGGTGACCGGAAGGGTCCCGGCGCGGCATCCGGGCGGCAGAAATGGCACTTGTCGGGTTACCGTTCGAGTGGCCGTTGCGGGCTTGTGCCGTTTGACACGGGGGCGGGTTGTACCGTCACACTCCGCAGCGTCGCCGTACCGCGACCGTGTGCCGACCGTGCCGACCGGAGAGAAGAGCCAAGTTGTCCCCGACTAGCGAGACCGCAAAGGGCGGCCGCCGACTCGTCATCGTCGAGTCCCCTGCCAAGGCGAAGACGATCAAGGGCTACCTCGGCCCGGGATACGTCGTCGAGGCGAGCGTCGGGCACATCCGCGACCTCCCGAACGGGGCCGCCGAGGTCCCCGACAAGTACACCGGCGAGGTCCGCCGCCTCGGCGTGGACGTCGAGCACGACTTCGCGCCGATCTACGTGGTCAACGCGGACAAGAAGGCGCAGGTCAGGAAGCTCAAGGACCTGCTCGCCGAGTCCGACGAACTCTTCCTCGCCACCGATGAGGACCGCGAGGGCGAAGCCATCGCGTGGCACCTCCAGGAAGTGCTCAAGCCCAAGGTCCCCGTCCACCGGATGGTCTTCCACGAGATCACCAAGGACGCGATCCGCGACGCCGTCGCCAACCCGCGCGAGCTGAACCAGCGCATGGTCGACGCCCAGGAGACCCGCCGCATCCTCGACCGCCTCTACGGCTACGAGGTCTCGCCGGTCCTGTGGAAGAAGGTCATGCCGCGGCTGTCGGCCGGCCGCGTCCAGTCCGTCGCCACCCGCCTCGTCGTCGAGCGCGAGCGCGAGCGCATCGCCTTCCGCTCCGCCGAGTACTGGGACCTGACCGGCACCTTCGGCACCGGCCGCGCCGGTGACGCCTCCGACCCGTCGACCCTGGTCGCCCGCCTGAACACGGTGGACGGCAAGCGCGTCGCGCAGGGCCGCGACTTCGGTGCGAACGGGCAGCTCAAGAGCGAGGTGCTGCACCTCGACGAGGCGAACGCCCGGGCGCTGGCCGCCGCGCTGGCCGAGACCTCGTTCGCCGTCCGCTCGGTCGAGTCCAAGCCGTACCGCCGCTCCCCGTACGCCCCCTTCCGCACGACGACGCTCCAGCAGGAGGCCTCGCGCAAGCTGGGCTTCGGCGCGAAGGCGACGATGCAGGTGGCGCAGAAGCTGTACGAGAACGGCTTCATCACCTACATGCGTACGGACTCCACCACGCTCTCCGACACCGCCGTGGCGGCGGCGCGGGCCCAGGTCACGCAGCTCTACGGGGCCGACTACCTGCCGGAGAAGCCGCGCGTCTACGCGGGCAAGGTCAAGAACGCGCAGGAGGCGCACGAGGCGATCCGGCCTTCGGGTGATCGTTTCCGCACCCCCGCCGAGACGGGTCTGACCGGCGACCAGTTCCGCCTGTACGAGCTCATCTGGAAGCGGACCGTCGCCTCCCAGATGAAGGACGCCACCGGCAACTCGGTCACCGTGAAGATCGGCGGCCGGGCGTCGGACGGACGGGACGCCGAGTTCAGCGCCTCCGGCAAGACCATCACCTTCCACGGCTTCATGAAGGCGTACGTCGAGGGCGCGGACGACCCGAACGCCGAGCTCGACGACCGCGAGCGGCGGCTGCCGCAGGTCGCGGAGGGCGACGCGCTGACGGCCGAGGAGATCACGGCCGACGGCCACTCCACCAAGCCCCCGGCCCGCTACACCGAGGCCTCGCTGGTCAAGGAGCTGGAGGAGCGGGAGATCGGCCGCCCGTCGACGTACGCGTCGATCATCGGCACGATCCTCGACCGCGGCTACGTCTTCAAGAAGGGCACGGCCCTCGTCCCGTCCTTCCTGTCGTTCGCCGTGGTCAACCTGCTGGAGACCCACTTCGGCCGGCTCGTCGACTACGACTTCACCGCCAAGATGGAGGACGACCTCGACCGCATCGCGCGGGGCGAGGCCCAGTCCGTGCCGTGGCTGAAGCGGTTCTACTTCGGCTCGGAGGACGCCTCCGAGGTCGTACCGGCCGACGGCGACCACCTCGGCGGCCTGAAGGAGCTGGTCACGGACCTCGGCGCGATCGACGCCCGGGAGATCTCCTCCTTCCCGGTCGGCGACGGCATCGTGCTGCGCGTGGGCCGCTACGGCCCGTACGTGGAGCGCGGCGAGAAGGACGCGGAGGGCCACCAGCGGGCCGACGTGCCGGACGACCTGGCTCCGGACGAGCTGACGGTCGAGTACGCGCAGGAGCTGTTCGCGAAGCCGAGCGGCGAGTTCGAGCTGGGCGCCGACCCGGTCAGCGGCAACCAGATCGTCGCCAAGGACGGCCGCTACGGGCCGTACGTGACGGAGATCCTGCCCGAGGGCACGCCGAAGACCGGCAAGAACGCGGTCAAGCCGCGGACGGCCTCGCTCTTCAAGTCGATGTTCCTGGACACGGTCACGCTCGACGACGCCCTGAAGCTGATGTCGCTGCCGCGCGTGGTGGGCGCCGACGCGGAGGGCGTGGAGATCACCGCCCAGAACGGCCGCTACGGCCCGTACCTGAAGAAGGGCACGGACTCGCGCTCCCTGGAGACCGAGGACCAGCTGTTCTCGATCACCCTGGACGAGGCCCTGGCGATCTACGCGCAGCCGAAGCAGCGGGGCCGGGCCGCGGCCAAGCCGCCGCTGAAGGAGCTGGGCACGGACCCGGTGAGCGAGAAGCCGGTGGTGGTCAAGGACGGCCGCTTCGGCCCGTACGTGACGGACGGCGAGACGAACGCGACGCTGCGGCGGGACGACGACGTCGAGACGATCACGCCGGAGCGGGGCTACGAGCTGCTCGCGGAGAAGCGGGCCAAGGGGCCGGCGAAGAAGACCGCGAAGAAGGCCCCGGCCAAGAAGGCTCCCGCGAAGAAGGCGACGGCTGCCGCCAAGAAGACGACCGCCGCGAAGAAGACGACGGCTGCCGCCAAGAAGACCGCGGCGAAGAAGACGACGACGGCGGCGAAGAAGGCCGCCGCGGCCGCTCCGGCGGACGAGTAGTCGGCCCCGCTCCGGGGCGGGGCGGGGGTTGCCGCTGCGCGGGCTGCTCCCCGCCCCGCCCTTCGCCCGTTCTCTGGGGCTCCGCCCCAGACCCCGCGCCTCAAACGCCGGCGGGGCTGTCTATAGCCCGTCCGGCGTTTGAGGACCGGGGTAAGGGGCGGAGCCCGGGAGGTGGGTGGTGGGTCACACCCGGCGTCGTCCACAGGCCCCCGCAACGGCCAAGCGCAGCGGATAGGCTGGGCGGATGACGCGAGCCGAGCAGCCGACGGTCGTGACCGACTCCGAGAACCCCACCTACGACGAAGCCCTGGCCGCGGACTCCCGCGAGCGAGCGGTGCGCGCCCTGCTGCGCACACCCGGGCTGCGCCGGCTGTGGAGCGCGCAGCTGGTGAGCGGCATCGGTGACGCCCTCGCCCTGCTCGTGCTGGTGCTGCTGACCCTCCAGGCGGCCGTCACCGCCGGCCCCGAGGGCCTGTTCGGCGGCGGCTACCGGGGCGCGGCCTTCGCCGTCGCCGCCGTCTTCGCCGTGCGCTTCCTCGCCACCGTCCTGTTCGGCGCGGTCCTGCTCGGCCCGCTGGCCCAGCTCACCGGCCCCGGAGGCAAGCTCGACCGCCGCTGGACGATGGTCGGTGCCGACGGGCTGCGGATCGCCCTGTTCGTCGTCGCCCCGCTGTGGCTCGACTGGATCCCCGCGCAGGCCACGGTCGCGCTGCTGGCCACCGTGTTCGTCTCCGGCGGCGCCGAGCGGGTGTGGACGCTGGCCAAGGAGAGCGCCGCGCCCGCGCTGCTGCCCGCGCCGCCGCCGGAGGGGGCGACCGTACGGCCCCTGCCCGACCACCTCGACGCGCTGCGGCGGCTCTCGCTGCGCACCGCCTTCGCGGCGATGCCCGTGGCGGCCGCCGCGCTGCTCGCCGCGACCCTGATAGGGCGGGCGCTGGCCCTGGGCGTGGACTGGTTCGCCGCGAACCAGGCGGCGCTCGGCTCGTACGTGGCCGCCGGCCTGTTCGCCGCGTCCCTCTCGCTGCTGGTGCCGCTGACGCTGCCCGCCGTGAAGACCCCGAGGCCGCGCTCCCCGCTGGAGGGCCTGCGGGCCCCGCGGGCGGGCGACCGGCCCGAGAAGGGCCGTACGGGCGTGCTCCGGCTGCTCGTGGTGGCCTGCGCCGCCGTCGCGGGGGCGATCGCCTTCGCCGCGTCCGTCTCCGTGCTGCACGCCTTCGACCTGGGCGGCGGCCCGGCCACGTACGCCCTGCTGGTGCTCGCCCTCGTCGGCGGTACCGCACTGGGGATCCGTGCCGCGCAGGCCGGCAAGGTGCTGCCCGCGCTGTCGCGGCGCCGGCTGCTGGCCCTGGCCGTCGCCGTGGCCGGGCTGGCGCTGCTGCTGACCGGGCTGGTCTCCGACACGGCGACCGTGCTGTTCCTGGCGCTGCTCGCGGGCACCGCCGCGGGCGTCGCGGCCAACACCGGGCACACCCTGCTCGACCAGGAGACCGAGGAGTTCCGCCGGGGCCGGGTCACCGAGCACCTGCAGGCCGTGGTCCGGGTGGCGGTCGCCGTCGGCGCGGTCGCCGCCCCGCTGGTGGCCGCGGCGATCGGCCCGCACCGCGTCGGCGGGCAGTCCGGCCTCTGGCACGGCGGCGCCGGCTACGCGCTGATGCTGGCCGGGGTGCTGCTGCTGCCCGTCGCGGTGGTGGTCCTGGTCAAGGCCGACGACCGGCGCGGGGTGCCGCTGCGCCGCGACCTGCGCGAGGCGCTGCGCGGCGGGGAACCCGTCCAGGCCCCGCCCACGACCGGGTTCTTCATCGCCCTGGAGGGCGGCGACGGGGCCGGCAAGTCCACCCAGGTGCAGGCGCTGGCCGAATGGATACGGGGCAAGGGCCACGAGGTCGTCGTGACCCGCGAGCCGGGCGCCACCCCGGTCGGCAAGCGGCTCCGGTCGATCCTGCTGGACATCTCCTCCGCCGGGCTGTCGAACCGCGCCGAGGCCCTGCTGTACGCCGCCGACCGCGCGGAGCACGTGGACTCGCTGGTCCGGCCCGCCCTGGAGCGGGGCGCGGTGGTCATCACCGACCGCTACATCGACTCCTCGGTGGCCTACCAGGGTGCCGGGCGCGACCTGTCCCCGACCGAGATCGCCCGTATCTCCCGCTGGGCCACCGGCGGTCTCGTGCCGAACCTGACCGTGCTGCTCGACGTGTCCCCGGAGACCGCCCGGGAGCGGTTCACGGAGGCGCCGGACCGGCTGGAGTCCGAGCCGACCGAGTTCCACCAGCGGGTGCGGGCCGGGTTCCTGACGCTCGCCGCCGCCGACCCCGGGCGCTACCTCGTCGTCGACGCCGGGCAGGACCCGGGCTCGGTGACCACGGTCGTGCTCCACCGGCTGGACCGGATGCTCCCGCTCTCCGAGGCCGAGGTGGCCGCGCAGCTGGAGGCCCGCCGGCTCGCGGAGGAGGAGGCCCGGCGCAAGGCCGAGGAGGAGGCCGCGCGCAAGGCCGAGGAAGCCCGGCTGAAGGCCGAGGAGGAGGCCCGCCTGGCCCGGGAGGCCGAGGAGGCCCGGCTGCGCGCCGAGGCCGAGGCGGCGCGCCGCGCCGAGGAGGAGCGGCTGAGGGCCGAGGAGGAGGCCCGGGCCCGGGCCGAGGCCGAGCGGCTGCGTGCCGAGGCGGAGGAGAAGGCCCGCGCCGCCGAGCGGGAGCGGATCCGGCTCCAGGAGGCGGAGGAGGCCCGGCTGCGGGCCGAGGCCGAGGAGCGGCGCCTGGAGAAGCAGCGGCGTGCCGAGGAGGCCCTGCTGCGGGCGGAGGAGGCGCGCCGGCTGGCGGAGGCCTCGGCCGCCGTCGCGGCTGCCGAGCAGGCGACCCGGGCCGCGCAGGCCCAGGCCGCGGCCGAGGCCCAGGCGGCCGCCGAGGCCCGTGCCGCGGCCGAGGCCCGGACCGAGGCCCAGGCCCGTGCCGCGGCCGAGGCCCGGACCCGTGCCGCGGCCGCGCAGGCCCCGGCGGAGTCCGCCGGGCAGCCCGCGCCGAAGGTCGTGATGCGCAAGGAGCCGCTGCCGGACGAGGCCGTCACGGTCGAGACCCCGGTGGTCCGCCGGTTCGTGCAGCCCGACGACGTGACCCAGACCGTTCCGGTACCCAAGATCGATCCGCACGCCCCGCGTCCCGTGGACGAGACGGCCGTACTGCCGCCCGTGCGCCCGGACGGTCCCGCCGGGGACGAGGCCCGGCAGGCCGCGTCCGGGCGGACCCGTCCGGCGGAGCGGCCGACGGAGCCCCACTCGCAGGAGGCCCCGGCCGACCGGGTGCCGCCGGGCATCTTCCGGGACTCGGGGAACGACGTGACCCGCGAGCTCCCCGTCGTCGGTGACGACGGCCGGCCGCGGCGGGCCCCGTCCGACTGGGCCGAGGCGACCCCGATGGACGACCTGCCGACCCTGGCGGACGAGCTGCTGGGACCGCGCCGGGACGACGAGGACGGCCAGGGCGGCCAGGACGACGCCGACGGGCGGGGCGGGCCGCGCCGCCGCCGCTGACGGCGCGCCCGGTCCGCGGGAAGCGACCGCGGGCGGGGTTGTCAGTGGCGGGCGCCACAATGTGAGCAGGCAGTGTCGACGGAGAGTGAAAGGCGGTGGGCGGCATGCCCGTGTGGGAAGACCTGGTGGGTCAGGACCGCGTGCAGGCGCAGCTGGCCGCCGCGGCCCGCGACGCCGACGCCCTCGTCACGGCCGCCGGGCAGGGCACCCCGCCGCCGCCCGCGTCCAAGATGACGCACGCCTGGCTGTTCACCGGCCCGCCCGGATCCGGCCGGGCCACCGCCGCCCGCGCCTTCGCGGCGGCCCTGCAGTGCGTCAGCCCGGACCGCGCCCTCGGCGGTGAACCGGGCTGCGGTTTCTGCGACGGCTGCCACACCACCATGGCCGGGACCCACGCCGACGTGGAGATCGTGCGCACCGACCTGCTGTCCATCGGTGTGAAGGAGACCCGGGACCTGGTTCGCCGGGCCCAGCTCTCGCCGGCCGTGGGGCGCTGGCAGGTCATCGTCCTGGAGGACGCCGACCGGCTCACCGAGGGCGCGGGCAACGTCCTCCTCAAGGCCGTGGAGGAGCCCGCTCCGCGGACGGTGTGGCTGCTGTGCGCGCCCTCCCTGGAGGACGTGCTGCCCACGATCCGCTCCCGCTGCCGGCACCTGACCCTGACCACCCCGTCGGTGGCGGCCGTGGCCGACGTCCTGGTCCGCCGGGACGGCGTGGAGCCGGCCGCCGCGGCGGCCGCCGCCCGCGCGACGCAGGGCCACATCGACCGGGCGCGCAGGCTCGCCACGGACGAGGCCGCCCGGGCCCGCCGCGCAGCCGTCCTCAAGCTGCCGACGCGGGTGGACGACGTGGGCGGCTGCCTCAAGGCGGCGCAGGAGCTGGTCGACGCCGCCGCCGAGGACGCCAAGCAGGTCGCGGAGGAGGTCGACACCAAGGAGACCGAGGAGCTGAGGGCCGCGCTCGGCGCCGGAGCGGGCGCGGGCGGCCGGCTGCCGCGCGGTACCGCAGGGGTGATGAAGGAGCTGGAGGACCGCCAGAAGCGCCGCCGCACCAGGACGCAGCGCGACAGCCTCGACCTCGCCCTGACCGACCTCACCGGCTTCTACCGGGACGTGCTGGCCCTCCAGCTCGGCTCGGCGGTGGCCATCGCCAACGAGGACGTACGGCCGGACCTCGACCGGATCGCCCGCGCCTCGCGCCCCGAGCGGACGCTGCGGCGGATCGAGGCGGTCATCGCCTGCCGGCAGGCCCTCGACCGGAACGTGGCGCCGCTGCTCGCCGTGGAGGCCATGACGATGGCACTCCGCGCGGGCTGACCGTCCGCGCGCCCCGGTACGCGCCCCGCTTCACCCGTACGAGCGGTCCCGGGCGGAGGGCCGCGGGCCCCCGGTCCGCGCCGCGCGCCCGGGCGGCGCCCGGCCGGCGCCGGTTCGGGGCGGTCGCCCGGGCTCCGGCGCGCCCGACGGGGGCGGCCGGCAGCACGTAGGCTCGCCGCATGGACACCAGGCGCCTGCTGCGTACCGCCGGAACCGTGATCGCAGCCGCCGGGCTGCTGGTTTCCGGGTGCACCACCGGGGGGCCCGGGGCGGCGGCCTCGGCCGAGCCCAGCGCGGTTCCGGACGCGCTGCGCCCGTACTACGACCAGAAGCTGAGCTGGCGCGACTGCGGTGTCCCCGGCTTCCAGTGCTCCACCATGAAGGCGCCGCTGGACTACGCGGACCCCGGCTCCGGGCAGGACGTCGAGCTCTCCGTGTCCCGCCGGCCGGCCACCGGCCCGGGCAAGCGGCTGGGCTCCCTGCTGGTCAACCCGGGCGGCCCCGGCGGTTCGGGCATCGGCTACCTCCAGGGGTACGCGGGCATCGGCTACCCGGCCGCCGTGCGCGCCCAGTACGACATGGTCTCCTTCGACCCGCGCGGCGTGGCCCGCAGCAGCCCGGTCCAGTGCCTGACCGGGCCGGCGATGGACCGCTTCACCCAGGTGGACCAGACCCCGGACGATCCGGCGGAGCGCGCGAAGCTGGTGGCCGCGTTCAAGGAGTTCGCGGCGGGCTGCGAGGCCCGCTCCAAGCGGGTGCTGCCGCACGTCTCGACGGTGGACGCCGCCCGGGACATGGACATGCTCCGCGCGGTCCTCGGCGACGAGAAGCTGAACTACGTCGGCGCCTCGTACGGCACCTTCCTCGGCGCCACGTACGCGGACCTCTTCCCGGGCCGTGTGGGCCGGCTGGTCCTGGACGGTGCGATGGACCCGACCCGTTCCTCCCTCGACCTGAACCGCGACCAGACGGCGGGCTTCGAGACCGCCTTCCGCTCCTTCGCGAAGGACTGCGCGAAGCAGCCGGACTGCCCGCTCGGCCAGGGCGGCCCGGACGCGGTGGCGCAGCGCCTGAAGGAGTTCTTCCGCAAGGTCGACGCCCAGCCGGTCCCGTCGGGCGACCCGGCCCGCCCGCTGGGCGAGGCCCTCGCCACGACGGGCGTGATCGCGGCCCTCTACGACGAGAGCGCCTGGCCGCAGCTGCGCGAGGCCCTCACGGCCGCGATGGACGGCGACGGCGCGGGCCTGCTGGCCCTCGCCGACAGCTACTACGAGCGCGAGGCGGACGGCTCGTACGCGAACCTGATGTACGCCAACGCGGCCGTGAACTGCCTGGACCAGCCGCCGGCCTTCAGCGGGCCCGAGGCGGTGGACTCCGCGCTGCCCTCCTTCGAGAAGGCCTCCCCGGTCTTCGGCACGGGCCTGGCCTGGGCCTCCCTGAACTGCGCGTACTGGCCGGTGAAGGCCACGGGCGCGGCGAAGTCCCTGAAGGCGGCGGGCGCGGCCCCGATCGTGGTGGTCGGCACGACCCGCGACCCGGCGACCCCGTACAAGTGGGCCCAGGCCCTGGCCGGCCAGCTGGAGTCGGGCACCCTCCTCACGTACGACGGCGACGGCCACACGGCGTACGGCCGGGGCAGCGAATGCGTCGACACGGCGATCAACCGCTACCTCCTCCAGGGCCTGCCCCCGGCGGACGGCAAACGCTGCTGACCCCGTCCGCCCGCCCCGGTTCGGGGCACCCCGTTCAACCCTGTAGACTTGGCGCCGCTGCTGATGAGAGCCTCCCTCCCAGGGAATTCTTGTCTTCCCAGCGGTGCCGCCTTAGCTCAGTTGGCCAGAGCAACGCACTCGTAATGCGTAGGTCTCGGGTTCGAATCCCGAAGGCGGCTCAGAGAAAGGCCAGGTCAGATAACTTCTGACCTGGCCTTTTCTGTTGCTCGGGGCATGACGTGTCACACGACCGGGGTGCCGTGACTTTGCCTGCGTGAGCGATGCGTGAGCGGAGGGGCCGTCAGCCCTTCCTGGCGGCTTTCTTGCCCTTGACCTTCTTCTTCCCCTTGGCCTTCGCCTTCGCTGCCTGCTTGGCCTCCTTGGCAGCCTTGCGGACCTGCTCTTCGTGCTCGGCCTTCCGTTGAAGGGGGACCAGCTTGGCGGTGGCCTCGGCGGCGCTCTTGCCGACGTGGGGGAGCACGCTCTGGTAGATGTCGCGCGTGATCCGGGTGTCGCTGTGCCCGAGCGTGTCCGACACGATCTTGATGTCGATGTCGGCGGCCAGCATGAGCGTGGCGGCCCCATGCCGGAGGTCGTGCAGCCGGATCGGCGGCATGCCGGAGGCGGCGACGAGCCGCTCGAAGAGATCGGTCACCTTGCCCGGGTGGAGCCAGGAGCCGTCCTCCTGAGTGAAGACGAGCCCGGTGTTCACCCAGGCCGTCCCCCACTCCGCACGGTCGGCCTCCTGTTGCTTCCGGTGCCGCTCCAGGACGCCGACCGTGTCGTCATCGAGTGCGACCACGCGGAAGCCGCTATCCGTCTTCGGCTCGGACGCCTCAACGTCCCAGCCGTCCTGGACGAGCTGGCCGGTAACGGTGAGGGAGTGCCGGTCGAGGTTGGTCTCCGACCAGGGCTGCCCGCACGCCTCCCCGCGCCGCAGGCCACGGAACGCGATCAGGTGCCACATCGCGTACAGCCGGTGGTCGGCGACGAAGTCGAGGAAGGCGCCTGTCTGTTCCGGCGTCCAGACCATCACCGGGGAGGGCTTCTCGCCGGTCTGTTCCCACTTGGCGACCCGTTCGTCCGTCCACACCAGCGCCTTCGGCTTGCGCACTGGGTCGATCTCGACGTGGGCCGCCGGGTTGAACGTGATGATCTGCTGCCCGATCGCGTCGTTCAGGGACGCGCGGAGCGTGGCCTTCACGTGCTGGCGCGTGGCAGGGCCGGTCACCCGTCGGAAGGCCGGCATCGCGTCGAGCGCCTCCTTCAGTGCCTTCCGGCGAGCACGGTTCTCGGCCCCCTTCCACGGGATCGTTGCCAACTCCTCCACGGCAGCCCGCCGCTGGGCGTTCTGCTCCAGGACCTCCGCGTTGCCGTCGGCGATGGCCGTGAACATCTCGCTCAGGTGGCTTACGCGCAGCCGGTCGAGGCGTCGATGGCCGATGTGAGGCTTCAGGTGCACGCGGATGTCAGTCTCGTACCGGCTGATGCCCGACTTCCGGATCCGCTTGCCCGCCAGCCACCGGTCCAGCCACTCGGCGACGGTCAGACTCCCGACGAGGTCTTGGCCGGCCTTGAGTCGCCGCCGCGTCTCCTCCACGTCCGGCAGGGGCAGCTTCTCGCCGCTGACCTCCGCCAGCATCTCGGCGACGAGCTGGATTCCTTCGGGGTCGTCGGCCTTGGCGAGCCCCAGTAGAGCGCGCACGTGGTCGAGGTCGGCCTGTGCCGCCTTGATGTTGGTGTACCCGCCACGGGCGAACGAACGCCGGCTGCCGTCCTCGCGGAAAGGCAGCTCCTGGCGTATGGAGTAGGTGCAGTGGTTCCTGCTGTTGCGCTTCGGACAGGAAGTGCCGAGTTCCTTACCGGTCTTGGGGTCGCGGCAGGAGCAGCGGCGGTAGGTGGAGCCCTTCAAACGGTCTTCCTTTCGTAGCCTTCGTCGGGGTCGACGTCGGTGAGTGTGGTCGGAAGGTCGGGGAGGTACCCGCCCTCCGCGTAGATCGCTCTGCGCACTCTGCGGAGGTCGTACTTGGCGCGCGCGGCCCGTTCAGCGAAGTCGGCCTGGGCGCGTAGGGCTTGAGCACGCTCGCCGTCATCGGCTGCCAGGTCGGCAACCTCTCGCTGGTGCGCCTCGCCCTTGATCGCGGCCACCGCCTCGGCCAGCGCTTCGCCATGGGCGAGGTGGTCGTGAAGCATGGACTGGTTGGCCGGCCCGGCAGTGAACGTCTGGTCCAGGTCGGCGAACCAGCGCATGGCCTTCTCCGTGTTCACGGGATAGGTGAGAGGGAGCTTCTGGACCTCCGCGATGTACCCGACGGGGTAGATCAGGTGGATCGGGTGCGTGTGCAGGGCCTTGGCCAGCACCATCACCTCGACCAGCGGTAGGACGGCGCGACGGCCGGACTCCATGTTGGCGATGACGTTGCGCGGGATCGGGAAGCCGATCGCCTCGCACCTGTCGGCCAGCTCCTGTGCGCTCCACCCCTTCTCCTTCCTCCGGCGCCGGACTTCACGGGCCACATCGGCCATAACCCGGTCCGCCCATTCGGGAACGTCGTCCTCATCTCCATCATCGAAAGAAGTTTGTGTCATGGAGACACATTAGCTTTTCCACACTTGGTATTCGAGGCCCGGAGACGGATGCGACGACGTGTTCGCCGTGGGCTGTGAAGAGAGGAGCGCCGCGTGCGCGACGACGAGAACGTGGGCCAGCCGAAGTGGATGAGCCGGGAGGAAGTGCTGGCCCTGCCAGTGGCCATTGACCTGGACACCAGCAACCGCGCGCTGGGCCTCGGGCGGAGCAAGGGCTACGAGTTGGCCAAGCGGGGCGAGTACCCGTGCAAGGTCCTCCGGCTGGGCAAGGCGTACCGCGTGGTGACCGCAGACCTGGTGAACCTGCTGGGTCTGGCCGCTTGAGGGCGAGAGAAGGTAGCAGACCATTCTGCGCGGAGCTGACACAGAAACGCTGGACTGTGCCAGGGGTCGGACGTACTGTTCGTCGTCGCCCGGCTCCTCCAAGGGCTCACGGGAAACAAGTGAGCCCCCGACGCGCCAACGTCGGAGGCCCCGGCAACATCCCCACCCGCAATCACACGGTCGACCCGAGTGGCCAGCATGCACGCGGCCACACGAGAAGGAGCTGCCCCTTGGAACCTACGACATCCACGCCCCCTGCCGCACCTGTCATGGCGACCTGGCCTGCAGTCGCGATCCACGGCCAGCCCGGTGCCCACCTGCAAGACGCACAGGCCGGGGACCTCGACACGGCCATCGAATCCCCTGGTGAGGCCGGAGTCCCTCCGCAGCCGCTCACGCCCGCCTCGGAGGGGGAGCGGATCCTGGACGAGCTGCGGGCCATGATTCGCCGCTACGTGGTCATGCCGAGCGAGGAGGCGCTGACCGCAGCCACGCTGTGGGCGGCAGCCACCCACCTACAAACGGTGTGGCAACACGCCCCGCGCCTCGCGGTGGTCGGTCCGGCGAAGAAGTGCGGGAAGTCGCGGCTGCTGGAGGTCCTGATCGAGGCGGTCCACGATCCGCTGATCACGGTCAACGCGTCTGCGGCAGCGATCTTCCGCTCGATCGGCGACGCGAATCCGCCCACGCTGCTGGTGGACGAGGTCGACACGATCTTCGGGTCAGCGAAGGTCGCGGAGAAGAACGAGGAGATGCGCGGCCTGCTCAACGCGGGCCATCAGCGCAACCGCCCCACCCTGCGCGTCTCGGGCCCGAACCACGACGTGCAGAAGTTCTCCACCTTCGCCATGGCCGCCTTGGCTGGCATCGGGGACCTGCCCGACACGATCATGGACCGGTCCGTGGTCATCCGCATGCGCCGCCGCGCCGACGCTGAGAAGGTCACCTCCTGGCGCTACGGCCGCGACGACCTGAAGGTCAGGGCCCTCCGGGAACGGCTCGCTGCCTGGCTCGCCAGCGTCCGCGACGAGGCCCTCGCACTGGAGCCCACGCTTCCGGTCGACGACCGCGCCGCCGACACCTGGGAGCCGTTGATCAGCGTCGCCGACCTCGCGGGCGGACGCTGGCCGATGATCGCCCGTACGGCGTGCAAGGCCATGACGGACTACGAGTCCGGGCGGGACCAGGACGGCGGGCTGAAGACCCGCATCCTGACCGATATCCGCAAAGCCTTCGCCAGTGTTGGCAACCCGCCCGCCTTGCGGACCGCCGACCTGCTGAACTTCCTCAACGCCGACCCTGAGGCGCCATGGGCTGAGATCAGCTCCGCCGGCCTCACCCCGCTGAAGCTGCGGGCCCTGCTGACCGACTACGGCATCAGCTCCGGCAACCGCCGCTTCCCCGGCGGCAACCAGGCCAAGGGCTTCACCTTCGCGCAGTTCACCGACGCCTGGACCCGGTACTGCCCGCCGGAGCGACCCGCCCACGAGGCAGCACCCCCCCACCGGGCCGTGACCCGCCTCAACTCGTCCCACCCGTCCCTGCGCAGGTCAGCGCAGGGACGAGTCAGCACGCCGCAACGGGTCAACCCGGCATCACCGCGCCGCTGACCTGGCCGAACACCTAAGGCGCGGCTCGCAGTCGCCCTCCGAGCGTCTCGGCCCGGCCTGCTGATCGGCCACCGTACCGACCCGTCCCCAGTCGTCCCACCGGCCGTCCGGACCTGGACTTCCCGTCCCACGCAACGAGTCGGGTCGACATCGGCCGACCTCCCGTACCTGCCCTGACCAGCGGCGGGATGAGTGGGACGAGTCTCCACCCTTCACGGCCACCTGCAGCCTGGTGGCCACACCCCAGCCCTTGGAGTGCACCCGCTTGACCACCCTCACCCCTCCGTTCAGGACCACCCCGGCCGCCGAGCGGTACGTTCTGGCCGCCGCCGGATGCGTGATCGTCGCGCTGACCGCCGCGGGCTTCTGGCTTTCCTACGCCCACCTGGCCGAGGTCGCTGGACGCCACGGCCTGGGCAACGCCCCAGAACGTCAGTGGGCCTGGCCCGCCACCCTGGACGCCTTCATCGTCTCCGGCGAGCTCCTGATGCTCCGTGCCAGCCTGCGCCGCGTGACCGACTGGTGGGCGATCGCACTGACCGCCTCCGGCTCCCTCGGCTCCATCGCCCTGAACGTGGCCGGCGCCTACGGCACACGCGGCACCACCGAGGTTCCGCTCCTGGACTACGTGATCGCCGCCATCCCCCCGGCCGCCGCCCTCATGGCCTTCGGCGCCCTGATGCGGCCAGCCCGAGGAACACCCCACCGCCCGCCGCAACCGCCCGACCACCGGCTGGCACCAGGCCACCGAAGCCCTCGACAGCTTCCGCACCGACCTCGCAGACGACACCCACGCCCAGGCCCACATCACCGCCCTCGGTGAACTCCTCGAAGCCACTGCCCAGAGGGCCCCCACCCACCTCCGCAGCGAACTCCAGGCCGCATCCAGGGCGTTCGCTCGCGCCCAGCGCTCCCAGATCCGGGCCGAAGACCGCGCCGCCCACGCGATCCGCAAGGCGGCCCGCGACGTCATCCACACCGCCACCGGCCCCGACGGCAGCGCCCTCGCCGCACTCCTCGCGGCCCTCCTGTGGGCCGGGATCATCGCTAACCGCTGGCACGAGGCCAAGGGCCATGCCCACCAAGCCGACGCCGCCCGCCAAGCCCTCCACCACCTACAGGCAGCCGCCGACCAGGCCCTGACTCCCACGCTCGCCGTCCTCGAGCAACGTCAACCCAGGGGGAATGCCCACCACACCCTCGCCCACGACGTACGCGCCGCCGTCCCTGACCAGGCCGACCGCATCCTCACCGACCCCGGCTGGCCCGCCCTCGCTGAGCTCCTCGCCGACGCAGAGGCCAGAGGCCACCAACCCCACCAGCTCCTGAAGGAGGCCGCAGCTCAACGCGAACTGGCCACAGCCCGCCAGCCGGCCCGCGTCCTGATCACCCGCCTTCAGCACACCAGTCGAAACCCCAGCCCCAACCCGCGCGCCGAAGCTGCCCGACGCCGCACCACCACCAACTGGCAGGCGGCACGTCAGCAGCTCGACCTCCCACAGCCGGTCATCGCACCCGTGTCGACCGTGGGTCGGCACAGTCGACCCCGCCACTAGCAAGATCCGATACATGAGAGCGGGGGAGCGAGTTCGACTCGCTCCCCCGCTCGTTTGTTCAGGTCAGCCCTGGCTGCGTGCCTTCAGCCAGCGTTCGGCGACGGTCGCGTTCATCGTGTAGAAGAACTCCGACTTGAGCCCAGGCTCGCTGGTGAGCCCGTCCGCCCATGTCATCGGCCAATTACGGCGTATGTAGTGCTTGCGCACGGCACGTGTGAACGCAGACAGGTTGCCCTGAAGGCTCTTCTTTTCCATGCCCAGGTGGTTGGCGATCGAGGTGTAACTCACCCGCGTGTCAGGCTCCTTCGCAAGGAGGTCGAGCACTCGGGTGATGGCCTGCACCGAGCTCAACGGCTCGATCATCAGCTTCCGGAAGTCTTCCACCGTCCATTCGACGACCGGCAGCGGATCCTCGTCCGGCGAGTCAGTTGACGTGCTCGTCCCCGTACCAGTCGGAGGAACCGGCGGGAGGGAAGAAGTGGCGCCCGTCAGCTCCGCGAGGAAGGCATACACCTGCGTGACGTACTGACTCGGCACAGGTACCGAGATGAACTGCTGCTGGGATTCCTGATTCATAGACTCTCCCCGGGTCTGGCCGTCAGTCCTGGTGTTTGGCGGCAGAGCCGACTTTGACACACTATTAATGGTCGCGTCTAGCGGTTAATGGCAGTTAGTCCATAAAACTCTGTCGGATGGCCTGCCTTAGTGTCCACTAGTGCCCCTGCATGGAGGGTCGGCTCTTGCGGAATCCGAAGTGGTTCCGTGTGATCTCTGCAGCGGCGCGTCACTGTGCACACGCTCGTGTCCAAATCCAGGCCAGCCTCGACCAGGGCCGGGATGGTGTCTGCCCGGCGCTTCGTGGCAGGGTCGACCCCATGCGGATTTTGGTGATGGGCGGCACCTGGTTCCTCGGCCGCGCGATTGTCGACGAAGCTCTGCGACGAGGCTGGGAGGTGACAACGTTCAACCGTGGCCGCTCCGGTGCGGTCGAGGGCGCCGACACTGTTCGCGGTGACCGGACTGACCCCGATGACGTGAAGCGACTTGCCACGCACGGGCCGTGGGATGCCGTCATCGACACCTCCAGCAGCGAGTTCCCGCCTCGCGATGTACTTCTCGCCACCGAGGCTCTGCGCCCGGTTGCCGCCCGGTGGGTGCACGTCTCCACGGTGTCCGTGTATGAGGGCTGGCCCCACCACCCGCTCACCGAAGATTCCCCGCTGCTGGAGTGCCCACCAGACGCCGACGAGTCGTTCGGGCACACCGGCCCCGACGGCAGCCCGACGAAGTACGGATTCCAGAAGGCCGGGGGAGAGGCCGCCGTGCGTACCGCGTTCGGGGACGACTCGGTGTTCGTACGGCCGGGGGTGATCCTGGGTCCCGGAGAGTACGTCGGCCGTCTCCCGTGGTGGCTCACCAGGGCCCAGCGCGGCGGCCCGATCGTTGTCCCGGCGCCGGGCGAGCAGAGGATCCAGCCCGTCGATGTGCGCGATGTGGCGACCTTCGCCGTTGATCAAGCTGCGGCCGACACCTACGGTGGGGCTTTCAACATCGCCCACCCCGAAGGCATCAGCTGGGCGGACTTCATCAACACGTGCCTCGCCGTCACGGGCGGCACCGGCCATCCAGTGTGGACCGACGCTGCGACCCTTAAGGCGTACGACGTCAAGCAGTGGACCGAGCTTCCGCTGTGGCGTACCCATGCTGGCGTGTGGTCCATCGACGCCTCGCGTGCCGCCGCGGCTGGCCTCCTGTGCCGCCCGCTCGCGGACACCATCGCCGACACCTGGGCGTGGATGCAGGCGGACGGTCGACCGGTCGAACATCCAAGGTGGTCCGAACACGGCGTGGACCCAGCCAAGGAAGCCCGGATCCTCGCTGCCCTCGGGTAAAGGTAGGAAGGGGCGGAGCGGGTCAGGAGTCGATGGCGAGCAATCCTCGCCCGGTACCCAACTGCCTTGGCGCTGATCTGCGGCCGAACTCCTCGATCCGCTCGCCCAGCGTGATCGCTGTGCCCGCCCCCCTGAACGTGGGGGCGGTCAGCGCCCGCCTCAAGGTCCCGGTCCGCTCCAGCAGCCCCGCCACGCGTTGGTCCTCAGGGATCGCCCAGACCGTCTCCAGCGTCACGGCCGCCGCGTCCAGGTCGCCCCGCAGGAGCTGTGCGGCGGCGAGATCGGCCGCAGCCTTCCCGCGCACCGATACCGACTGCCGGGCCGGCGGCCGGGACGAGACAAGATCCAGTGACCGCTGAGCGGTGGCCTCGGCACCTGCCCCGTCGCCGACGAGGAGGGCCGTCGTGCTGTTGGACATCAACAGCCGCTCCTCGCTGAACGCGAACTCGCCGCCCACCCCGTCGTGCAGCTCGTCGCGCTCGCCCCGGTCCTGCCGGGTCGATGCGACGAGGGCTCGGGTCGCCCGCTCGTGGTCTCCAAGGTGTCCGTGGGCGCGAGCCTCGATGGACAGCAGCCGACGACGCGCCGTGTCCCCAAGCTCGGCATAGGCCAGCGCCGTCCGCGCATGCCGTACGGCTTCCGACGGCCGCCCCGTGAAGTAGGCGCAGATCGCCAAGGACCCGGTCGCGTAGGCGCGCAGTGGATCGCATCTGGCCATCTCCCCGTACAGGGCTGCCGACCGGGCGAGGCGTGCCGAGTCGTCCAGGGAGCCGAGGTCGAACGCGGCGGTCGACAGCAGCGCGCACGCCTGCCCCGCCACGATCAGCAGGTCTTGTTGCTGGGCGGGCACCTGCGTCAGCCCCCGCTGGTGTTCCGCCTCCGTGCGGAGCACTCTGGCGCGCCGGAAGACGTCGAACGCGCTCACCGACCCATACGAGCGGGCGAGGGCAAGAGCATCGTCGCGAAGCTGGTCGATGGTGGTGTCGGATACGGACTGCGCGGCGGCAGCACCGGCTTCATCTGCGGCGTCACGTGCGGTCATGGCGATGTCACTTTCGAGGTCGTACACAGCGGGAGCCCCCGACATGGTCGGGGACGACGCAGGTGGAGGACCGAAGAGGGCTAGGGTCTCCACCTCGAACAGGTGCTCAAGCACCCGACATGTATCCGGTCCCGGCAGGGTTTTGATCCGGCCCGACGTCCACCGTCGGAACTGCGCTTCCGATACCGACAGGCCCGGTAAGCCGGCCTGCGAAGCCGCCCGTGCGAAGGCGGTTGCGAAGTCCCGGTACCGCCAGCGTCGTTGCTGGACTAATACCCGCAACAGCGTGGCCGGATCTTGCATCGGTCGCTCCCTCAAAGTCAGGAGACGGGCCACATCGCCCCGTCCCTATCCGTTGACTACCGGCCAACAGGCTTGATCTGCAACGGGATCCGCACACATGACATGCCGATGCCACCTCCATGACACCCCACATACCCAAGTGGGCACCAGATGACATCCGCCGCGTCATGGCCGTGACACCCGCACCGGAGCGACTCTTACGCCACCCCAAAGAGCCCAGCGAAGGGAACGGACCGTGAGTAGCCCCCGGCTTCCCCGCCGAACCCCCGGCGAGACCACCCCGCAGTACGAGGCGGCCGTCGCCCCGTACGCGGAGACTGACGTGGGCCTGCCGTTGGAGAGGCGCCGACTGCCGCGGGCGGCGGAAGCGTTCCGAACCGAGCACGGTGATCCCGCCACCTGGAGCTCCTCTCAGTTCGACGCCTTTCTCGGCCTCGGGGGCGCCCAGTGATCACGACCAACGACGCGAACCTCTGGGTGGCGGACGACCCTGGTCGCCGGCTCCTCGGTCGAGAGGTCGCCCAGCCTTCCAGCGGGCGGCGCGGAACCGTTGGCACCGTGCTGGTCTTCACCTCGAAGACCACCGGCAAGGTGGTCAAAAGGGTGGCGCACATGCGCCCGATGGACGACTCGGGCCGCGAGTGGACGGCGGATCCTGGCTCGCTCCAGCCTTTACGCCCGATCGCTTCGAACGTTGCGGCGGACACTCAGTGATCACTTTCCAGTCGGCACGGGGCAACGGCATCCGGAGCTGAACAGACTTCCCGCACGTCGCCGGTCAACCAGTCGACCACGTGCGGGAAACGGCGCCTCTGGGCGCCGTGTACCAAACCGGCCGGGGTGCAGTCGGCACTCCGACCGGCGGTCAGCAGAGCGGATCAGAGCTGCCCGACCCGGGCAGTCACCCTTCCATCAAGGAGATCGGCATGCCTAAACCTAGGAAAGAGAAGCAGAACCACCTGATCTACGCGGACGTCGTGGACTCCAAGTCCAAGGCGGGCGTGTGGATGGGGGAGCGCGCCTCCTTCCGCGAGAAGCAGGGCCGCATCCTCGACGCGCTCAAGGATCGCACCGACTGGGTCGAGCTGACCGACGCGATCATGGTCATCAGCACCGAGCCCGCCGGCCTCACGGTCATCGTGCCGAACCCGACGCTGCCCGGCGTCATCGTCCTCTCCGACGGCGGCAGCCCCGCGGCCTCGGCCCAGCTCCAGGCCGGCGCCGAGGAGCAGGTCCGCGCCGTGATGGCCGAGCTGGGCATCGCCGAAGAGGAAACGGCGGCCTGACCCAGTGACTGCTCCCCTGCTGCTGTGGGGGAAGTACTTCCAGTACGACCGGGCCGGGGAGGCTGTCCTCCTCGACCCGGTCACCCTGGAAAGTGTGCTTCTCGACTCCGGCGAGGTCGCTGACCTCGCCGGAGTCTCCCCGACCGCGACGCATGAAGCCCTCGCCGGGCTCGGCTTCACCCAGGACGGCCCCACCGCCGACCGCCGTGAAGCGCTCCACCACCGCCTCCACGCCCTCGGTTTCGACGCGACGCCGCAACGGATCAGCGGGCTGCGGGTGGTCCTCACCGACCGCTGCAACATGGCCTGTACGTACTGCTTCGTCGACACCAACAGCGGCAAGCCGGACATGACCGAGGAGGAGCTCGCCACCGGCCTGGAGTTCCTGTTCGAGCAGAACGCCGGCCAGGAGGAGGTCTCCATCCAGTGGTTCGGCGGCGAGCCGACCATCCGCTTCGACCTCATGAAGTACGGCGACGAGCTCGCCGACACCCTGGCCGCCCGCTACGGCGTTGCACGCGTCCGCCGCACCGTCGTCACCAATGGCGCCCGCCTCACGGATGAGGCCCTGGACCACTTCGTCCAGCGCGAGTACGGGGTCGGGATCTCGATCGACGGGCCGCCCGGCATCAACTCCGCCAACCGGCTCCTGCTCGGCGGTCAGCCTGCCGATGACCGGATCCGCCGCAACGTCGCCCGCTTGGTCGCGGCGGAGAACCTGCACGTCGGCTGCAACCTCACCCCCACGGCATCGAATATCGGGCGCCTGGCGGAGACCGTGCGGTGGATCATCGACGACCTCGGACTGAAGTTCATCTACGTCAACACCCCCATCCCCACGGGGGGTGAGTGGCGAGTCAACGGCGCTGACCTGGCCCGCGAGCTGTACGAGGCCCGTCTGACCGCGTTCGGCAGGGGCGGGATGCTCTTCTCCGTCCTGGACCGCGCTTTTCAGGCCCTCGACACCCGACGCCCGATGCTGTTCGACCACATGCAGGGTGACCGAAGCCTGAACGCCGCCCTGCTGCCCGGCAACCGGGTCAGCGTGTGCGACATCAACTTCACCGAGCCTTCGTTCCTCCACCCCGTCGACGAGCTCAGTCAGAACCCGGGCCTGCTGGCCGCCGCGGCGAAGAAGGTCGCCCCGATCCCCGCCTGCGGCGACTGCCCGGCCCTTGCCATCTGTGGTGGACCGTCCCGAAACGAGCAGGCCCTCATCGGCGGCGACACCCCGGACCCGCAGATGTGCGCCTTCTACAGGAGCACCGTGGCCATCGCGGTCTGGGACAACACGGGGGTGCAATGAGCACCCCGGCCCGTACGGCCCTGATTTCGACGGCCGGCCACTGCAAGGTCGCGTGCGGCTTCTGCTTCCGCGCCGACCGCGCCCACGGCTTCCTCACCCTCACCACCTACACCCGGGCCCTGTCGCGGCTCAAGGAAGCCGGGGTGGAAGGCGTCTGCCTGACCGGAGGAGAGCCGACCCACCACCCGGAGCTGCGGCAGCTCGTCCGCCTGGCCCACCAGTTCGGGATGTCCGTGTCCATGGTGACCTCGGCTCGCACCGAGGCCGAGATCACCGCCCTCGCGGAGGTCGAACACCTCCTGAGCAACGTCACCGTCTCTGCTGACTCCAAGGGCGCGATGGCACTGGGCCGCACCACCCGCACCGCTGCCTCCGCCGTCGCGACCCTGCTGGCCGTGGACGTTCCGGCGAAGGTCCTCCACCTGACCTACTGGGACGTCGAGGAAGAAGAGGTCGCCCAGCTCGCCGACCTCGTCGCCGGCACGGCCATAGAGGTCCAGCTCAGCCCCGTCCTCCTCAACGAGCAGGGCCCGCGCAGAGACGGAGGGTCCCTCCAGGACTCCGTAGAGCGCCGGGAGGCGGACACCGCGGCCCTGGCCCGATGTTTCCGCCTCTCCAACGCCTACCGGTCCTACCTTGACGACCTGCGACGGATGCAGCTGTCCGACGAGGAGGCCCACCCGTGCCGTTCGGCCACCCTCTACGTGTCCGCCGGGGGTGACGTGCGGCGATGCCCCTACGGCGTGGATGGGATCAACGTCCAGGCGCCGCGTTCTGAGATCACGGGCTTCCTCGGCTCGCCGGCCAAGGACCGTGTGGGCCCCGACTGCGCCGCCATCTGCCGTCCCGCATCGCGCGCCTGCGCGGCGGCCTGAGCCAGGGAGGCATCCGTGCACCCGCCGGTCTCCGTCACCGACCCGCACAACTTCACCGCCTGCTGGAGGCAGCCGCCGAACTTCCGCCTGCACGTCCCGTTCGACTACCTCTTCATGTCCGCCATCGACATCCTCGACCACATCCGCCGCGACGAGGAGGTGCGCTTCACGGTCCTCGGCGAGGACGACTGGCAGGTCCGCATGGACCGCACCGCGGCCTTCCGAACCGCTCCGGTCGAGGAGATCGCCACCTGGCCCTTCCGCCTCGTGCACTTCAACCTCGCCCGGTTCTACGGCGAGCTCCTCGACGGCTTCCAGGAGGAGGTCGTGATCCCCTGGCGTGCGTACCTCGCCTCCCAGGGCTTCACCTGGCAGCGGTGCGCGCCCATCCTCTTCCTGTCCTCCCACGGAGCCGCGTCGACGTACCACAACGACAACTCGCACGGTCTCGTCTGGCAGGTCCACGGCACCAAGACCTTCCACAGCTACCACAACCCCGACAAACACCTGACGGCTGAAGCCGCCGTCATCGGGGAGACCACCGCTGAGGAACCGCCGGCACACGACGAGGCCGAGCGGCAATCGGTGACCATGCACCCCGGTGACCAGCTGTGGAGCCACGCTCTGACCCCGCACTGGGTCACCACCGAGTCCCCGCTGGCGCTCAGCGTCACGCTGTCCCACGGCGGCCTGTGTCACCAGGGCCGCTACGCGGATCGCGAGCTGGCCCTCCGGTCCCACTGGGACAAGTACCCGGCCGAGGCGTGGACCCTCGACCTGGGACACACCCGCTACTGATCACGGCCCTGCCGCTGCCCCCACCGCCGAACCGGCGGCGGGGGCAGCGGCACGTACGGCTGCGTCAGGGGGTGAGGCGGTTCGGTCCGCGGAAGAGGAAGGCCGCCTCGCGGATGGAGTCCAGGCCGAGCATGACCATCAGGATCCGACCCAGGCCGGCGCCGAGGCCGCCGTGGGGCGGGCAGCCGAAGCGGAAGATGTTCAGGTAGTCCTGCATCGGCTCGGTGTCCATGCCCTTCTCCTCCGCCTGCTTCAGCAGGACGTCGGAGCGGTGCTCGCGCTGGGCGCCAGTGGTGACCTCCAGCCCCTTCCACAGCAGGTCGAAGCTGAGCGTCAGGTCCGGCTGGCCCACGGGGCGCATGTGGTAGAAGGGCCGGATGCTCGCCGGGTAGTGCGTGATGAACGCGAACTCGTGCCCGGTCTGCTCCTTCATGTGCGCTGCGATCCGGCGCTCGCCGTCCGGGTCCAGGTCCTCCTTCACCCCTTCGGGGTCCCAGCCGCCGGCCCGCAGGACTTCCTGGGCCTCGGCCATAGTGATCCGCGGGAACGGCGTCTCCGGAACCGCGACCTCGACCCCGAAGACCTCGCGGATCCGCTCACCGTGGACCTCGGTCACCTTGGCGATGGCGTGGGCGAGCATCTGCTCCTCGAAGGCCATCACGTCCTCGACGTCGTCGATCCACGACAGCTCCACGTCCACGCCGGTGAACTCGGTCGCGTGCCGGGAGGTGAACGACGGCTCGGCCCGGAAGACGGGGCCGATCTCGAAGACCCGGTCGATGCCGGCGGCCACCGCCATCTGCTTGTAGAACTGCGGCGACTGCGCCAGGTACGCCGACCGGTCGAAGTACCCGAGCTTGAACACCTCCGCCCCGGACTCCGAGGCGGTCCCCATCAGCTTCGGGGTGTGCATCTCGGTGCAGCCGTGCTCCATGGCGTACTCGCGCAGCCCCTGCTCCAGGGTGGTCTGCACGGTGAACACCAGCTGCGCGGTCTCCCGCTTGCGGACGTCGAGGAAGCGCCAGTCGAGCCGGTGCTCGGGCCCGGTGTGCTCGTCGATCGGCAGCGGCGTCTCCGCCAGGTTCAGCACCTCGACCGACTCGGGGACGAGCTCCAGACCGCCGAGCTTGACCTGGGCCGCGTCCACGACGCGCCCGGTGATCCGTACGGCGGATTCCGGGGTGAGGGACTCGAGCAGCTCCTCCAGCGGGCCGCCATCGCGCTTGTGGGTCACCTGGACCATGCCGGAGTGGTCGCGCAGGATCACGAACTGCATCTTGCGCTGCAGCCGGAGTGCGTTCACCCAGCCGGAGACAGAGACGGTCTGGTCGATGTGGCCGCGTAGGTCAGAGGTCAGAACGCGGCTCGTGGTGTGGATCATCGCAGCCCTCCAGGGGCGTCGTCATGATCCCTTGGGAGTGCGGGCGAGAAGGGAACTCGCGGTACCACCGCACTTTCGCCGCCGCCCGCGGGCGGCAGCCTCATTCAGCCCGATGACGGGGGCGAACCGGCGGGGCATTGGGCCAAGCGGCCGTTCCTCCCCGCGCTCAGGAGGGTCTTCACCTTCGGGCGCGAGTCCGCCTTCCCAGCTACCGGCGGCTCTCTCTGCTCGCGTGGTCCTCAGTTACTCGTCTCCATCAACGCGTTGCCCACGAGGATAGGGACGGCGTGGGACCCTCGCAACGCAATCAAGGCCGCAGCGAAGACTTGGCCGAATGACGCTCACAGGGGAGATCACAACGGCCGTGTAATGAATCCCGCGGCCTTCAGCATCGGAGTCGCTCGTACCACCGCAGGGCGCAAGACGAACCGTAATCAGCGCTTGTCGAGGAACACCGTGAGCCTTCTGCCGACTGCCACCAGCACGGACATTGAGGCCCAGCAGCCGCCAGTGGCTCTTCTCCCCATCGGCTCGTTCGAACAGCACGGCCCACACCTCCCGCTGATCACCGACACGGCAATCGCCTGCGTCATCAGCCAGGAGGTCGCCAACAGGTACCCCGTGCATCTGCTGCCGCCGATCACCATGTCGTGCAGCCACGAGCACGCCGCCTTCCCCGGCACGGTCAGCATCAGCGCCAAGACCCTCTACGTCGTGATCGACGACATCCGCGCGTCCCTCGCCCGCTCCGGCATCCACAAGCTGGTGATCGTCAACGGCCACGGCGGAAACTACGTCCTGTCCAACATCGTCCAGGAAGCCAACGTCGACGGGCCCGCGGTCTCCCTGTTCCCCGTAGGAGCCGACTGGGACCGAGCCGCGACAACGCCGGCCTCGTCTCCGACCGCCACGCCGACATGCACGCCGGCGAGATCGAGACGTCCATCCTCCTTCACGCGGCACCCGAGCTGGTCCGGGACGGGTTCGCCGATGCCGACCACGACGGCGGCAACCGTCCCTTCCTGCTGGTCCAGGGCATGAGTGCGTACACCGAAACCGGTGTGATCGGCTTCCCGTCCCACGCGACTGCGGCTAAGGGCAAGGCCGTACTGGCCAGCCTGGCCGACAGCTTCGCGGGTCACCTGGAGATCCTCGGCCTCAGTGACTGAAAACCAGCCAACACCTGTAACCGAAGGGTCCCGCTTTGACTCCTGCGCCACAGAGCTTCCCGGTCGGCTCGATCGTCCTGTACCTGGGGAACCGCGCCAATGTCACTGGTCACGCGGCCGACGGCAACATCGAGATACGAATGCTCAGCACCGGAACCGAGCTATCCCTCCCGCCGGACAGACTGACCTCCCTGACGCCACCTGCTGCTGTGCGGCCACCACTCTCGCGGGCCGGCCTGTTCGCCGGTGCCGGACTCATAGCCGTCCTCGCCTTGGCATTCCTTCTCGACTCCGGTGGCAACGACCCGGATGAGGCCGCTTCGGCGACTCCGCACGTGTCGGCGGTACCTCCAGCACTGAGGAGCCCCTCGGCGGTTTCGCCAACGAGTGCGGAAACGCCACAGACCGATGGCACTCCCACCCCACGCGTGGCCCCCAGCTACGGCGCCGGAGTGCCCGCATGGGTGAAGCACGTCCAGGACGTTGAGGCGGCCTACATCCTGCCCGGCAACCCTGCCGAAGAGGACCCAGCCGACCGCAGGGACTCAGTCGTGATCAAGTACACCAGCGGCGATGCCGGCCAGCGCTGCACCGCGATGCGGGCCTTGGCTGGGACCGAGCACGGTGTCATCGCTTACACCCCGACCGGGATGGCGGTGGATTCGAACGACTGCCTCAGCGTGAAGCTCGGTGCACCCTGATTAACCACGCCTCCGTAGCCCAGCTCTGATCTCATTCGGCCCCGTTCGGGACGGTCCGGCCGAGACCAGGCACCAGCGTCGGCCTGCCCATGCCGTGGCTGATCTGGCCCGCAGGCTGGGTATCGTCGCGGGCAGTTAGAGTCCGAACCGTGAGCGAGAACGAGCACGAAGCGAAATGGCCCGCCCCCGCATGGCAGCGGGCGCTCTCTTCTTCGACGAAGAAGATCGAGTCCTGCTCGTCGAGCCGTCCTACAAGGACTATCGCGACATCCCCGGGGGCTACGTCGAGGAGGGGGAGTCGCCCTGGCAAGCCTGCGCGCGCGAGGTCCAGGAGGAACTGGGCATCGCATCGCACATCGGCCGCCTCCTTGTCGTCGACTGGGCACCGAACGCCGGAGAGGGGGACAAGGTCCTCTACCTCTTCGAAGGCGGCCGCCTGAGCGCCGACGACCGCCGTCAGATCGCCCTGCAAGCGGACGAGCTCCGCGGCTACGACTTTCACGACGCCGACCGGGTGCCGGAACTCACCATCCCCCGCCTTGCACGCCGAATCGCGGCAGGCATCGAGGCCCGAGTGAACGGCCTGACCGCCTACCTGGAACACGGGGAGCCGCCAGGAGCACGTTCCTGACCGCATTCGCGCTCCGGACACTCTTGCCGCCCACCAAGAGAGCGGCACCCCTGCGCGTCTCCGACTACGCATTGGCCACGAGGATAGGGACCTTGCAAATCCCTGCAAATCCCCCGCAACGGAATCACAGCGCTGGTACGCGACCCGGCCGAATCACGCCTTCGTCTAGGCCTCCACCTGCACCATCGCCTCGACCCAGGGTTGGCGTGATCTTCGAAACCGGCTCGGGTCGTGACTTGCTCCCCCGTGGCTCGCCACGAACACCAGCCCCTCCTGTTATCCACAGGCGGGCAGGGCTGGAGCCACTGCTGGCTAGGCTGTGTCTATGGCAACAGGAGCACCAGAAGCGGCGACGGATCTTGTGATCCGCACGGAAGCGCGCAGGCAGGAATCGTCCTCGGCATTGGACGCTAAGCAGCGTGCGAAGCTCGGCCAGTACTTCACCCCTGCCCCTGCTGCGGACTTCATCGCCTCCCTCGCCAGGTTGGAAGCGTCTGAGACGATCCGCGTTCTGGATCCTGGTGCTGGTGCCGGCTCCCTTACCGCCTCCCTTGTCCTGCGGATCTTGCGCGAGCAACCGCGGTCGCGCATCTCTGTCACGGCATGCGAGGTGGATCCGCAGCTGCATGCGACTCTGGCTGCCACGCTCGCCGACTGCGTCAGCACGGCGGAGGCAGTGGGCGGTTCCGTCGAGGTGAACCTTGTACCTGGCGATTTCATCGCATGGGCGACCGAGGACGAAGGCTTGTTCACCGAGACGCGAGAGCGTTTCGACCTGGTGATCATGAATCCGCCCTACAAGAAACTGGCTGCAAACTCGCGAGAGCGTAGGGCGGTTACCGAGAAATGCACCGAGACATCAAATCTTTACTCGGCCTTCATGGCGCTTGGTGTCCATCTGCTGGCGCCTGGCGGTCAGTTGGTGGCGATTACACCTCGGAGCTTTGCTAATGGGCCCTACTTCCGTCCGTTCCGGAAGTATTTCCTGGATCGAATGCATCTCGACCATGTGCATGTGTTCGAAGCGCGCAATAAAGTCTTCGCCGACACTGATGTGCTGCAAGAGAACGTCATCTTCTCGGCGACGCGAACCGATGCTAATGACCGGGGTCCTGTAACGGTTTCGACTAGCAAGAGCTACTCGAGCGAGGTTCGAAGTCGCAGCGTTCGTTATGCGGAGATGGTCCATCCGGAGGATCGAGAATTCTTTATTCACATCAGCGCTGACGAAGAGGACACTGAGCTTGCGCAGGCCCATGCCGCCCTGCCGGCCGCCCTTGCTGACCTTAGCTGTCAGGTCTCTACCGGGCGTGTGGTCGACTTTCGGAGTAAGGAGCACCTCCGGCCTGACCCCGTCCCTGGGTCTGTTCCTTTGATCTATCCCTTGCATATGCGCGAGGGCGGGATTTCTTGGCCTGTCCCGGGGGCAAAGAAGAACAATGCCATCATGCTCAACGGGGAAACTGAGAAGATGACGTTCCCTCGCGGATATTACGTCGTAGTGAAGCGCCTCTCTTCCAAGGAGGAGAAGCGTCGTGTGGTGGCTGCCGTGTTCGACCCAAGCCAGGTCCCTTGCGAAAGAATTGGGTTCGAGAACCATGTGAACGTCTTCCATGAGGGTGGCGAAGGCTTGCCCGAAGACGTCGCGAGAGGTCTCTGCTTGTGGCTGAATTCAACGCTGCTGGACCGGTTTATTCGGCGGTTCAGTGGTCATACCCAGGTAAATGCTACAGACCTGCGAAACCTTCGCTACCCCAACCGAAAGCAGCTCTCCGAGATTGGTCGGGGCTGGGATAGTGGTGTCTGGCTGGGGCAAGAAAAGATCGACGAAGTTGTAGAGCGGAACATCGAGAAGGCGGAGACTGGAAACTAAATGGCTGAGCAGACCGTCATCGAATTCAACGGAGGCGCGCGTGAAAATAAGCTTACGGAAGCCCGGAGGCTTCTTGAGCTTCTTGGTTTCGACTCCGAACGCTCCAACGAGCGCTCGGCCTATGTGCTCCTAGCTCTCCTGGAACTCGGCCCTGATCAGGACTGGACGCAAGCCGAAAAGTCGATGCTTCGGACTGTGCAGATCATGCAGTGGCTGCGCGAGTTTTACAAGAAGGATTACGCGGCAAATAGTCGCGAGACGATCCGCCGATTCACGCTGCACCAGTTCGTCGATGCTGGCCTCGTTGTGCAGAATCCCGATCAGCCGGACCGGCCGGTGAACTCGCCGAAGTGGTGCTACCAGATAGAGCCTGCTGCCCATGACCTAATTACATCGTTCGGGCAGGAGGGGTTCGATGAGCGGCTTGCTGAGTACCTTGACCAGCGCCCGGGTCTTCAGGCGTTGTACGCGCGGGAGCGGGAGATGAACAGGATCCCGGTCCAGCTTCCTGGGGGAAAGAAGATTGACCTCAGCCCCGGGGGGCAGAACACCCTGATCGTGCAGATCATCAACGAGTTCTGCGAGCGCTACACGCCCAATGGTGAAGTGCTCTATGTTGGCGATGCTGACAACAAATGGGCAAGCTTCGAAGAAGGTTCACTCGCGAAGCTCGGTGTCACGGTCGATTCGCACGGAAAAATGCCGGACGTTGTTGTCTTTCTTCGGGATCGAAACTGGCTCGTCCTGATTGAAGCGGCGTCCTCTCATGGCCCGGTGGATGCCAAAAGGCACCGGGAGCTCAGTGAACTCTTCCGGGGTTCATCGGCTGGCCTCGTCTTCATCTCGGCACTCCCGTCGCGTGCCGAGCTGCGTAAGTACCTCAAGGAAATCGCTTGGGAGACGGATGTCTGGTGTGCCGATAACCCCACACATCTGATTCACTTTAACGGTGAGCGGTTCCTGGGTCCGTACAGCTAGGATCGGCGCAAAAAAAGGGGCCGTTTCGCATCTTGCGAAACGGCCCCTTTGAGTTTAATTCGGCGACGACCTACTCTCCCACGAGGTCCCCCTCGCAGTACCATCGGCGCTGGCAAGCTTAGCTTCCGGGTTCGAAATGTTACCGGGCGTTTCCTCGCCGCTATGGTCACCGAAAATCTGGTGAGCGCTTCCTAGCGTAGAAGCACTTTCGTTGGCTGAGTATACAGGCGGCTAGTGGTCGCTGTGCACCAGGCTTGTACTGCCGTCCGGGCCGACAGCGCTGGTTGAGGGGGGCGACGGCGCTCCGCCCCAGCCGATGGGCTGGTCGCGGCCGGTTCTTGGGAGTCCCCGAACTGGCAGGTGGTGGCCGGACGGTCGTGGTGCGCGGCCAGTAATGGGTGAGAACCGGCCAAGTGTGCCGCTTAGCGCCGAGGATATCTAGCCACTCGGCCTGCGCTGTGCGTGCAGCTGGCTACGCTGCGTGCCTGCCGAGATCTTGTGACGCGGGCGGATCTGACCCGAAGGAGGACGCTTGAACACACATCTGCGCTTCGCGCCGGAGATCCTGATCCGCCTGGGGGAGGAGCTGATCCCGCACCCCGACCTTGGGGTGATTGAGCTCGTCCGCAATGCGTATGACGCGGATGCGACGAAGGCCCTCGTTCAGCTCCACAACGCCACCCAAGCCGGCGGCACCCTTGTGGTTGAGGATGATGGCGACGGCATGACGGCCGAGGACATCCGCGAGGGCTTCCTCCTCATCGGGAGGTCTCAGAAGTCCAGTGCAACGGACAGCCACTCCAAGCGCCGTCGTATCGGCGAGAAGGGGTTGGGCCGTCTGGCGGCACTGCGCCTTGGGCGCCGGGTTGAGCTGCTGTCCCGCCCGCGTAGCGAGCCCGGCGTAGAGCACAGGCTCGTCATCGACTGGTCCGACTACGACTCGGTTGGCTCGGTCGAGGAGGTCGAGCTCACAGTTGTAACGCAGGCGACAGCGAAGAAGCCCGGCACCTCATTGACTGTGCACCAGCTGCGGCAGGGCTTCGACAAGGAGCAGATGGATCGGCTTGCCCGTGCCATGCGCTTGCTCACCGGGTTCTTCAATGACGAGGACACAGGTTTCACCGCGACGCTCATCGCGCCTCAGTTCGACCGGGTCTCGGACGCAGTCAATCGAAGCTTCTTCGACGAGTATGAATTCAAGCTCGAAGCCAATCTCGACGAGGAGGGGTACGCGAGTACCGTCCTTTACGACTGGAGAGGCCGCGCAATTACCCGAGGGGAGCACGTCGACATTGCGCCGGACAGCCGTGAGGGGCGACTCCAGCCCCCTCTGAGGTACCAGGCGCCGGCGGCGTCCTTCGAGCTGTGGATGTTCCTGCTGGACAAGCGCTCGTTCGAACTTCGGGGCTCGAAGAATCAGTTTGCTGCTCTGCGTCCGTGGCTCAAGGTCGTCGGTGGCGTTCACCTTTTCCATCGAGGCTTGCGTGTGCATCCCTACGGCGATCCGGGCTTCGATTGGCTGGACCTGAACCTCTTGCGGGCCCGCAACCCGCAACTTCGGCCCTCCACCAACAACAGCATCGGGCGTGTATCGATCGATGACCCGGATGGCCTTCTCATCCCGAAGACAGACCGGATGGGGTTTCAGGAGAACGCCGCGTTCATTGAACTCCGTGATTTTGCCCGAGGCGCCACGGAGTGGGCAGCAAGGGAACGAAAGAGGATCCGAGACGGTGCCAAGCTAGGGATTCCTTCTCCCGCTCAGCGCCCTTCGCCGGCCCAGCGCCCTGCGCTTGCCCCTATCACTGACCGCCCAGAGGTAGCCAGGAGCTCGGCGGACGACCCTAGGGCTTGGGACCCAGCACCGCAGCCGGAGCTGTTGACGCTGGCGCCGAGTCTGCCTGCGCAGCGCGACGAGGCACCCTTGCCAGCGATGCGACCGGAGCATCTCTTGTACCGGTCCCTCGCCACTGCTGGGATCCTTGCTTCCGCGTTCGGGCGTGAGGCAGCAGCGGGGAGCGATGCCAGCGAAGTAGGCCGCGGGGTGATCGACCTTGCGGGAATCGCTGCGCGAGCGGCCCGGTCGGATGGTTTCCGCGTAGACATCGTCGACCTGAATGAAGTAGTCAGCAGTGCCTTGGGTGCGATGCGTCCCCAGCTGGAGCGACGCGGCATCTCTATCAAGGAGGACTACTGGGAGGAGCCGGTTCGTGTCGCGGCCGCGGTGTCGGACCTGGAGGCTGTCATCTTCAATCTGGCCGCCAACGCCATGAACGCATTTGCGCGTGCCGGCGATCTGTTGGGGGATCGAGCACTACGGGTCCGGACTCGGGTGGAGGAGGGCCGCGCGGCTCTCGACTTCTCCGATTCAGGTCCGGGGATTGTCGACGTCGACGTCGCACACATGTGGCGTCCGGGTGTAACCGGGTCGGGGACCGAGAGCACCGGCCTCGGCCTGACCGTCGTCCGTGATGCCGTAGCTGACATGTGCGGCAGGAGGTCGGTGGTTGAAGATGGGGATCTCTCGGCCGACGCGTACGGGGAGTTGGGGGGCGCGACCTTCCGGATCTGCCTTCCTATGCGGGCCGCTGGGGAGTAGATGGGGATGGGGCGGAGCCTGTGACGAGCGGTGATCTCGGGGAGTGGAGCCCTGCTCCCTCATCGGAGATGGCAGGGCTCTTCAAGGGAGGTGACTTTCCGTGGTGGATCGCTGGCGGTCGGGCGATCGAGCTCTTCATCGGCCACGAGCTGCGGATGCACGGAGACCTAGACGTTCTTGTGCTGCGGCGCGATCAGGCACGGGCCCAGGAGTGCTTGGCGGGCTGGGATCTTCACGTTGCAGATCCTCCAGGCAGCCGGAAGCTCCGGAGGTGGGGCCTCGGCGAAGCCCTCGAGGAACCCCTTCACGACATCTGGTGCCGCCGCAGCCCGGCGGAACCGTGGTCGGTGCAGCTCATGCTCGACGATGCCGTTGGCGGCGAATGGGTATCGAGGCGTGACCTGCGGGTCCGGATGCCCATCGAGCGTCTCAGCCGCTTCGCTGAGAATGGAACCCCATACCTCACCCCCGAGGTGCAGCTTTTTTACAAGGCAAAAAACACCAGGGAGAAGGACGAGGTGGACTTTGAAGCGGTGCTCCCGCTTCTGAGCAGGGACCAGCGGGCGTGGTTGGTCGGTGCTCTCGAGATAACCCAACCGGGGCACCCCTGGGGGCGGAGACTGCATTAGAAGGTCGACCTCCCCAGGGCCAACGGGCCTATGGTCAGGCCTCGAGCGCGAGGGTTTCGGGGTCAAGCCCCGTTCTGTGGTGGATGGTGCTCTGCGAGCTCGCAGCACGGGCCTGATGGGCAGTCGGATCACGCTTTAGGGTGAAGGATCAATCGTCGCGTCCCGGGTCGCGCCGTCGGTCACGTAGCTTCCCCGTCGGCCGCGCAGGCGCATCAGCTTTGTAGGCCCCGTACGCGTCTGGTCCTCCGAGGGGAATCGATGGCCAAGCTCACTGAAGAGCAGAAGGCGAAGCGTGCAGCCGCGCGGGCCCGCCGTGAGGCTCTTGCCGCCGAGAAGAAGGATCGCCGGGACACGGAGCGGCGTGAAACATGGGCGCGTGAAGGGACACGGCTCACCTGGGACGAGTACAAGGCCGGGGTGCCATGTCGAGGTTGTGGCGAACCCATGTATGACGGGCTGGGGGACTGGCCGGGGCTCATGTATCTCACCGAGGAGGAGAAGCGTGACCACGAGGCGATGGAGAAGCGCTTCCAGCAGCTGCACCCAGACTGTAAGAGCAGCCGCTGGGGCACCAGCGGGTCACGCGTGACTCACTGCTTTCTCTGCTGTCCACTACCGCCCGTGGGGCCGGCACAGATCGAGAAGCTCAGTCGGATCTTTCGGTCCTTCCCCTCTGCCGAGGAACGCAAGAAGGACCTGGACGCCTGGGAGCTGACCCTCACCTGCGATCACGTGACCACCTTCATCCAGCACCGGGAGCACACGTACGTCCGACGGGTGGTCGACTGCCCTGACTGTCAGACGCGACGTGGGGTTGTCGAGAGCAAGCGGCTCGGACCCGCCTATACCGACGATGGCGTGGAGGCAGCCCGGAGTGAGGTGGAGCAGGCACGTCTTGTTGCTGAGCTGACCCAGGCGAAGGAGCAGCTCCGACGCCAGCATCAGCGTGCTGCTGCAACGAGCAGCCGGATCGAGGAGCTCCAGAAGCAGCTCAGCCCGACTGCCCGAGGCGACGACATTGCGTGAGCGCTGCGTGAGCGGACTGGGTGGGACAGGGTGGATTGGGCGGCACGAGGGTTAAGGGGCGTAGGTCTCTGACCTGGGGAAACGGGATTCTGTGGCACCTCCCGGCACTAGTCAGGATGATCTTGTGGGGCCTCGTAATGCGTAGGTCTCGGGTTCGAATCCCGAAGGCGGCTCCATCCTGAAGACCCAGGTCACCATCCGTGACTTGGGTCTTCTGTTTTTCCGTGGAAGCGGCTGAGTTCCGTTCGGCGGGGCAGGCGACCCCAGGGCGCAGTGCCCTGGGGTCGCCTGTCCTACGCCTCCGGGGTGCCGTCCGCCTTGATCCGGCGGAAGCCGAGGTACGGGACGAGGGATTCGGGGAGCACGAGGGAGCCGTCCTCCTGCTGGCACTGCTCCAGGAGCGCGGCCAGGGTGCGGCCGATGGGCAGGCCGGAGCCGTTGAGGGTGGCGACGGGCTTGGGCTTGCCGTCCTCGCCTCGGGTGCGGATGTTCGCGCGGCGGGCCTGGAAGGTGCCGAAGTTCGAGACCGAGGAGATCTCCCGGTAGGTGTTCTGGCTCGGGATCCAGACCTCGATGTCGTACGTGAGCCGGGCGGAGAAGCCCGTGTCGCCGGCGGCCAGCTTGACCACGCGGTAGGCGAGGCCGAGTTCCTGCAGGCACGCCTCGGCGTGGCCGACCATCGTCTCCAGCTCGGTGTCCGCCGTCTCCGGGTCGACGATCCTGACGATCTCGACCTTGGCGAACTGGTGCTGGCGGATCAGGCCGCGGGTGTCGCGGCCGTAGGAGCCGGCCTCGGAGCGGAAGCACGGGGTGTGCGCGGTCAGCGCCAGCGGCAGCTCGGCCGGCGGGATGATCTCGTCGGCGTAGAGGTTGGTCAGCGGTACCTCGGCCGTCGGGATCAGGAACAGCTCGCGGTCGGCGACGCCCGTCTTGAACAGGTCCTCCTCGAACTTCGGCAGCTGGCCGGTGCCGGTCATCGTCTTGCGGGTGACCAGGTACGGGACGGCGTGCTCGACGTATCCGTGGCGTCGGGTGTGGAGGTCGAGGAAGAGGGTGGCCAGGGCCCGCTCCAGGGCGGCGCCGGCGCCGCGGGAGACGGCGAAGCGCGGGCCCGAGAGCTTCGTGGCGCGGGCGAAGTCGAGGATGCCGGTGGCCTCGCCGAGGTCGACGTGGTCCTTCGGCTCGAAGGAGAAGGCCGGCGGGGTGCCGACGCGGCGGATCTCCACCGCGTCGGCGTCGGAGTCGCCGTCGGGAGCCGCGTCGTCGGGCAGGTTCGGGATGGTCAGGAGGAGCTCGCCCAGCTCCTGCTGGACCTGCTCCTGCTCGGTCTCGATGTCCCGGATCCGGTCCTTCAGCTCGCGGGCGCGCTCCTTCAGCTTGGAGATGTCCCCGCCCTGCCTGGCCGTCTGCTGGACCTCGCTCGCGACCCGCTTGGACTCCGCCCGCAGGTCGTCGGCGGAGCGGATGCCCTGGTTGCGCCGGGACTGGAGGTCTTCCAGCCGGGCCAGGTCCAGGGTGTAGCCGCGACGAGCGAGCCGACGGACCGCTTCGGCACCCATGTCGATCAGGGCGCGGGCATCATGCATGAGGAAGATCCTTCTTCTCCGGCGAGCGGGACGGGGAAATCGGATCGACGGTAGCAACCCCCGGCCACCGACAGCTCGGCGATGCCGCGGCGGTGGCCGTTACGCCGGCGGGGTGAGCGGGGCGAGTACGGAGCGGGGGTCGTCGGTCAGGGCGGCCAGGGCGTCGGCGTACGCGCTGACGCCCGCGCTCCAGCCGACGCTGCCGGCGAAGTCCAGGAGGTGTGCCGTGCGGCGCAGGGTGGCGCTGCGGCACAGGAGGACGTCGTCCGGGGCGGCGCCGTGGGCGGTGAGGAAGGCGCCGGCCATGAGCCGGAACGGCGAGGGCGCGGACGGGTCGGGGAGGTTGCGGGCGGCCACGTCCGCCATCTCGGCGAGCTCGCCCAGGAGCCAGCCCGCGTCGTGCTCGGGTCTTCCGCGGGACAGGGTCTCGCCGGTCAGCAGCACCGTGTGGCGGCCGTCCGGCGCGGGGACCGTCAGCCCCAGGGACGGTTCGCCGTGGAGCAGCGCGTCGTCCGGGCCGCCGGGGGCGGCGTCCCGGCACCACTCGGCGAGGGTGCCCAGCCGGGCGGGCCCCAGCCGGTCCGTACAGAGCCGGTGGAGCCGGACCGCGCCTTCCGGGCCGGCGCCGGTGCGGAGCCACCGGCCGAGCCGGTCGAGGGCGGGCGGGGGTCCCGCGGTGCCCGGCGGGAAGGGGTGCCGGCCGATGTCGCGGAGGGCGTGGGCGACGGCTTCCATGACCGGGCCCAGGGCGAAGGGCGCGGGGGCGGGCGGCCAGACGGTGCGGGCCAGGGACGTGGCGCCCGGGGCGGTGTAGGAGGCCGTCTCCGTCTCGGTCTCGGTGTCCCAGTCGAAGGTGGCCGCCGCGACGTTCGGGGAGGGGAAGGGATGGGCGAACCGGTGCGGCGGCGTGCCCGTCAGGTCCGTCCGGTGCCAGAGGTAGCTGCCGTCCGGGGCCGTGAAGATCCGGGTGCGCAGCCGGCCCGTGCCGTATTCCTCAACCAGCATGGGCCGCGCGCTTCCGTGCCAGTGCGCCGATCACCACGGGCAGCGGCGGCGGCACGGCGGCGTCGTCGCGTCCGGTGGTGATGCTGCGGCCGGGGGTGGTGGGGACGACCACCACGTTCGGGCGGGCTCCGAGGGACTTCAGGTGGTGTTGCAAGGTCACGTTCTCCTGCCCGCCCGGAGGGAGCGCCGGAGCCACCGCTATGGGGGCGCGGGTGCACTGCAGGGCGAGCATGGCCGGGGTGTCCGCCATGCCGGTGGCGAAGCGGGCGATGAAGTTCATGGTGGCCGGATAGACGATCGCCGAGTCCGCCCACTGGGCGAGTTCGACGTGCCGGGCGGTGGTCGTGGCCTCCTCCGGCCAGACGTCGAGCAGCACGTCGCCGCCGCCGAGGGCGGCCAGCGCGGCCCGGCTGACGAAGCGTTCGGCGCTGCGGGTGACGACGATACGGGTCTCCAGGCGCGGGTAGGCCAGCCGGAGCCAGCCCGCCCAGGTGGGCAGGTGGGCCGCGTGGACGGCGCCCGTCGCGACGAGGAGCAGCCGTTCGGCGGTGAACTCCGGGACGGGCACGCCGCCTGCGGGGACTTCCTCGTGGGTCACGTCTGCTCTCCTGCTGCCTCGAATCCGAACCGGGTCAGGGACGGCCCCGCGGCCGCCGGGTCGCCGAGGACGACGCCCGCCTGCGGGCCGGGGCCGAAGAAGTCCCGGCAGGCCGCGGCGACCTCGTCCGAAGTCACCTCCAGGAGCTGCCGGGGGTACTCCTGGATCCAGTCGGTGCCCACGTCCCAGCAGCACAGCGAGGCCAGGAGGTTGGCCAGGTCCGACTGGGAGGCGGTGGCGGTCAGCAGAGAGCCCCTGAGGTACGTGCGGGCGCCGTCGATCTCCCGCGGCGTCGGCGGGCTCTCCACCAGCCTCGTCAGCTCGGCGAGGACCTCGGACACCACCAGCCCGGTCGACGGCGTCCCGCAGACCACGTCGGTCACCGTGGACGGGGAGCCGAGGGTGCGGTCGAAGCGCGACAGAGCGTGGTAGGCCAGGCCCCGCCGCTCGCGGATGTTGGCCACCAGCCGGGAGGAGAAGTACCCGGCGAACACCGCGTTGGCCACGGCGAGCGCGGGGTACCGGGGGTCGTCGAAGGGCACGGAACGCCCGGACAGCGCCACGTGGGACTGGGCGGCCCCGGGGCGCGGGACCAGCCGCATGCGGCCGGCCGGCGCCGGCCCGGGGCGGACGGGTGCCGCGGCGCCCGCGGGCAGGCCGGCGAAGGCCCGGGCCACGGTGTCGGCGGTGGTGCCGGCGTCGATGTCCCCGACGACGATCACGCGGGCCTCGCCGAGCGAGAGGCAGGTGCGGTGCGTGTCGAGCACGTCGTCCGCCGTGAGGGCCGCCACGGTGGCGGCCGGCGGCCACGCGCCGAAGACCGGCAGGTCGCCGTACCGGGCCCGGTTGAGCTCGCGCAGGGCGATGCGCTGGGGCTGGGCGTCGAGGATCGCCAGGGCCTGGGACAGCCGTTCGCGTTCGCGGGCGAGGCGGTCCTCGGGGACGGCGGGCGCGGCCAGCCAGGCGGCGGTCATCGCGAGCATCCGGTCGAGCCCGGCGGCGGGCACGTGCCCGACGACCGTCAGCCACTCCGCCATGCGCTGAGCCTGGGGCCGGCCGGTGGTGAAGGCGGAGTCCCAGGGGACGTCACGGCCGTCCAGCCGTACGGAGCCGGTGAAGGCCGTCGTCGTGAGCAGCTCGGCCGCGGCCGACCGTACGGGGTCGCCGGCCGACAGCGGGACGAGGACGCGGACCTCGACGAGCGGGGCGCCCTTCCTGGGCACCGCGAAGATCCGCAGGCCGGAGGGCAGGTGCCGCTCGACCACGCGGGGGAGGGCGAGGGGCTTCTCGGGGTGGAGCGGGGGCAGGGGCCGCGTCACGGTGTTCCTCCGGCGTCGCGCGTGTGGACCAGGAGTGCGGCGGGTGCGCTGCCGGCCAGGCTCCCGGCCGCGTCGCGCACCGCGCCGGGACCGAGGGCCTCCAGCTGCCCGGGGAGGTCCACCGGCAGAGACGGCTCGTCGTGGAGCAGGGCCGAGGCGCCGACGGCCCGCGCGAAGGCGAGGAGGTTGTCGTGCCTGCGGTGCCACCGTGCGACGGTCCCGCCGATCGCGGCGGCCATCTCGGCGTCGTCGGGCCCCGGTCCGGCGAGGTCCTCCAGCGCCGCCGCGACCGCGCCGGTGACCTCCCGGTGCCGGACCGAGGGATGACGGGCCGTCACGACGAAGGTGTCGGGGTCGCGGGCGTCGAACGGGCCGAAGAACCCGCACTGGGCGGTGGCGGTCGTGAGGTCGACGCCCCGGGCGAGGGCCCGCTGCCGCAGCCGTCCGGACGGGCCGCCGAGCAGCGCGGCCAGGGCGATGTGGCCGAGGTAGCGCTCGCGTTCGGCGGCAGGGTCGGGCAGGCGGTAGCCGACGGCGGTGGCGGGCAGCGGGGCCCGCGGGTCGATGTGGTCGCCGGTCCTGGGACCGGACGGCCAGGGTTCGGCCAGGTCCTGCGGGGCTGCCGCCGGCCGTGCCGGGATGTCGCCGAAGTGCCGGGCGACCCATTCCAGGGTCCGGGCCGGATCGATGTCGCCGACGATCGTGAGCACGGCGTTGGACGGCGTGTAGTAGCCGTCGAAGAAGGCGGCGCACTCCTCCAGCGTGGCGCGGTCGAGGTCGATGAAATCGCCGTAGCCGTTGTGCGCGTTGCAGAATTTCCGGAAGAGGACCGAAGGGAGGTTCGTCCAGGGAAATCCGCCATAAGGGCGGTCGTGGACGTTGAGCTTTATTTCCTCCTTGACCACCGCCAGCTGGGTGTCAAGGGAATTCTGGGTGAGCCGCAGCGTCCGCATTCGGTCCGCCTCGAGGAAGAGAAGCCGTTCGAGGGCCGACGCGGGAGCGATCTGGTAGTACTCGGTGTAGTCCTGGCGGGTGGAGCCGTTGGCCGTTCCGCCCGATCCCTGCACGATCGTGAAGTGCTCGGAGCGTCCGACGTTCTCGCTGCCCTGGAACATCAGGTGCTCGAAGAGGTGGGCGAACCCGCTGCGCCCTTCCGGCTCGGACCGGAACCCCACGTCGTAGTGCACGCAGACGGCCGCCAGCGGGGCCGTGCCCCGTCGGCACAGCACGACGCGCAGGCCGTTGGGCAGGGTGAAGCGGGAGGGGGATTCGAGATCCTCCGGCATGACGTGGGAACTCCCTCTTCGGGCCGAGGCCCGGGCGGCGTCCGAAGGACGGGCCCGGGCCACTGGCGGATCGGCGCTGAAGGTCAGCAGCCCCAGCCGACGGTGATCGTGATGCAGATCTCCGACGAGGTCACCGTGGTGGTGATGGCCGGCGCGTCGGTGGCCTCGGAAGCGGCGAGCTCCTCCGGCGTGGTGTAGGCGGCGTAACCGGCGATGAGGTCCATGGAGTCCATTGGGATTCCCCCTTGATAAAGAATTCGATGAGCGGTTTCCCGTTTGGGCCCCGCCCTTCTGGCGTTTCCAAGTAGATCATCATCCGGAGTCCCGGCGATCAATCTGTGGGCCGCGTCACGGGGTTCGGCTGCTACTTAGGAAGGTTGCCCGGCATTCCGTGCGGGAGTGGCGCGACTTAGGGAAGTCGAATGCGCTACTTAGGGAAGTCGAGGGGAATCCATATTTCTGTGGAGCTCCTCGTGGTCGATATTCGCGGCGGTCAGCTGCTCCCGCAGGCAGTCGTCCAGCGTGCGGCCGGCCCCGGCGGCGTGCGCCAGCAGCGCGTCCGCGACGGCGGCGGCGCGGTGCTGCCCGAAGCTCATCCCCCGCATGCCCGGCCGGGCGTCCTCGGGTTCCCAGGCGATGGCGATGCCGGGAGCCAGTTCCCTGGCGAAGGAGGAGGTGGGGGCCGTCAGGTGGGGCGCGTCGGGCCGCGGTACCGCGGCCGCGACGACCGAGGCGCCGTGCCAGGCGTCCTCGCCCAGGTAGACCACCAGGCCGTCCCGGCGCGGGAACAGCCGGCGGGACGAGGTCACCTTGGCCCGGTAGGGCACCCCGTCGCGCTCCAGCGCGCCCAGCACCTCCCCCCAGGTCCGTACGGCCTCCTCCGGGGTCCGCACGTGCACGTACACCCGCAGCAGCGGCCGCCGGGACGAATGCCCCCGCGACCCGTCGACGAGGAAGAAGCCCGGGGAGAGGCCGGGGCGGCGGGCGGGCATCCGCACCCGCGGCCCCACGACGTCCGGCTCCGGAACGCGTACGCGCACCCCGTCGACCAGCACCAGGCCGTCGCCGTCGAGGCGGGCGGCGGCCATCGTCGTGTCGTGCGGCGTGGCCGCGCCCAGCAGTTCCTCGAACAGCGGGTCCCGGTAGGTCCGGGGCCGCTCCTCGGCGAAGGCGTGGCCCACGTGGAACGTCTCGTAGAGCGCGGTGATCAGCTTCTGGCGGAGCCGGCCGGCCGTGTCCGCCGTGATGCCGCGGTCGCCGACGCGGGCGCTGCGGGTCCCGGGGTGCACGCGCACGTCCGACAGGAGTTCCGCGAGGTGGGGGAAGGCGTCCATCTCAAGCCTCCAGGCCGAGGACGGTGGTGAACTTCTCGGGGTGCAGCACTGCGGAGCGTCCGATGCCGGCGGCCGCCCGGTCGATGGCGGTGAGCCGCGGCCGCTGCTCGGCGGAGGCGAACATCCGGTCGATGAGGTGCCAGCCGGCGAAGGCGGTGGCCCGGACGGGCAGGCCGGGGTCGGCGGACGCGGCGGCGGACGTGGCGGGGGCGGACGTGGTGGCCGCCCGGTAGCCCGCCCAGAAGGCGACGTTGCGCGTCCGCAGCCGGTTCAGCTCGGCCACGCCGCGCTCGACCACGTCCTGGTGGGAGAGCTGCGGACTCGGGCCGCTCAGCTCCGCGTCCTTCGACGGGATGTCGAGCACGGCGCGGTGCAGCCACTCGCCGACGAACGCGCCGACGTCCCGGGCCGGATCGGCCCTGCGGAACTCCTCCCAGTCGCACAGGCGCAGCCGTCCGCCGTGCAGCAGGAACTGGTCGAGGCGCAGGTCGCCGTGGACGAAGGAGGTCGGTGCGGCCGTCTCCTCGGCGCGCAGCCGGCGCAGCGCGCCCGCGAGTTCGGTGTCGCGCTGCAGCATCCCCCAGGCTTCCAGCGAGGCCCCGCTCGCCTGGGTGTGGTAGGCGAGGGGGAGCGCTTCGAAGAACTCCAGCGGGGGGAGCAGGATCGGGTCCGGCTCGGCCGTCCCGGGGCCCCGGGCGGGCAGGGCGTCCGCCGGGAGGGAGTGCAGCGCGCCGATCATCTCCCCGGCGCGGCGGGCGAGTTCGTCGTCGAACTCCTCGTCGGAGGCCAGGTCGGAGCCGGAGCGGGCGCCTTCGAGCCACTCGAAGACGACCAGCAGCTCGTCGGCGTCCCAGCCCAGGCACTCCGGCGAGGCCAGTGGCCCGCCGAGGGCGGCGGCCGCTTCCTCGTAGGCGAGCTGCCGGCGGAAGCGGCGGGCCGCGTCCGGCTGCCGGGCGTCCAGCTGCTTGACGAAGACGGCGCGGCCGGTGGTGGTCCGGCCGGCCGCGTTCCGGTTGCGGCCGGTGGGCCCGTCGCCCTGCGGCGGCGGCAGCAGGCCGAGCCCGAGCCGCTCCAGGAGGCCCTGCACGGCGGGTGTTGTGGCGAGATCGTCGGTCATTTCAGCCTTGTGATGAGGTAGGCGCGCAGTCTTCTGCCCGCGTTTCGTGGGGGCCGGCCGGGCGGAGCGCCGTGCAGCCGGTGGGCGGTGCGCCGCGCCCACCACATGCCCGCCGCGCCGACCAGGAGCAGCCAGCCGAGGTGGCCGGCGCCGGCCTGTTGGGCGCGGTCGGCGGTGACCAGCACCGGGGCGGACAGCACGAGCGCGGCCAGCGGGCCGCGCGCGTACCAGAGCCCCGTCTGGAGCGCGGCGGTGTTGCCCATGGGGGTCTCCGCGCCGACCAGCAGGTGGGTGGGGACCGTCCCGCGGTACGAACTGACCAGCGCGGCGGCCACCATGGCCGGCACCGCCGCCACCAGCACCGCGAGGGACGGTGTCCCCCGGCCGGTGAGCCAGGCCGCGGCGGTGCCCGCGCCGAGCCAGCCCAGCAGCAGGGCGCACGGCACCCAGGCGTGCCGCAGCGCGAGGGCCCGGAACTCCCAGGGGAGGTTGGCGGAGCGGCGGGCGTCGTCGCTGTCGAGGCGGGCGGGCTCCGTCAGCTGCGCCGCCGCCAGGTACTCGGCGACGAGGGCGGCCGCGCACAGGGCGGCCTGCCCGTCGGGCGGGGCGTGGTGGGCGGCGGCGCCCAGGCCGAGTGCCGCGGCGCCCCACAGGGCCGCCCACAGCAGGCGACCCGGGGCGCGCAGCAGTCCGGTGGCGTCGCGCCAGGGCACGATCAGCCACCGGCTGCGGGGCACGGGCAGCCGCAGCAGCGGTCTGGCGCGCTGCCCCCGCGTGCCGCGCGCAGCGGAACGGGCCTGGCGCAGGTCGAGGGAGTACACGGAGGCGGAGACCCGGGACGCGACGGTGGCGCGGGCGCGGAGGGCCTCCTCGGGGACGTCCGGGGTCGCGCGCCGGGCGAACAGCAGCGCGGCGAGCGTGAACGCCGCGGACAGGGCCGTCCCGGCGGGCCAGCCCGGGGTGGGGTGCCCGGCCGCGTCGACGAGCGGCTGGGCGGCCCACCCCCAGGGGCCGGACCACAGGACGAGCGTGCCGCCGGGGCCGCCGGGGCCGCGCAGCACCGCGTACGCGCAGAGCGCCACCGCGCCCGCCGCCAGCGTCCAGGTGACCCCCTGGAACCGGACGGCGTTGCGGGCGACCGCGCGGTCGTGGCGTTCGACGAGCAGCCCGGCGGCCACCGCGGTCAGCGCCGCGGCGGTGCCGGCCCACGCGCCCGCCGCGGTCAGCGGCAGCCAGGCGGCGGAGCCCGCGATCGAGAGCAGGTAGCCCAGCACCCCGCCGCCGGCCAGGCCGATCGCGGCCGCGCGGAGCGCGGCGGCGCGGAACCGGGGCAGCAGGAGCGGCCCGCGCAGGACGGGCAGGGGCAGCAGCCACGAGACGGTCGGCAGGTCCACGAGCACCGGGCCCCGCCAGACGGCGCCGCGGGCGGCGTGGACCACCACCAGCGTCAGCAGCGCGGGCACGGCGACGGGGAGGCCCGCCAGCAGGTGGTCGGAGGTGCTGCCGTGCCACTCACCGCGCCGTCCGGCCCCGGCGGCGGCGATGAGGAGGGGCACCACCCAGAAGGCGGTCCCCAGGGCGACGCAGTACAGCACGAAGGCGTTGCTCCTGCGCTTGCCCAGGCGCGTCGCGGTGCGGGCCTCGTGGAGGAACGCCAGCGTCTCGTCCGTGCGCCGGCGCAGGTCGGCGCCGGTGCCGGTGCGGTCGTCGGTGCCGGCGCCGGTGGTGGTGCGGTCGTCGGCGGTGCGGCCGGTGGTGGCGCGGTCGTTGGTGGTGCGGTCGGTGGTGTGCCGGGAGTTCACCGGTCCCCCCTGACCGGGGCCACGGTGGCCCGTCCGTCCTCCAGGGTGAGCACGTGGTCCGCCACGGCCGCGGCCAGCTCGTCGTCGTGGGTGGCGAGCAGGATCGCCACTCCCTGCCTCTTGTGGGCCGTGAGCCGTTGCGCCAGCTCCACGCGGGCCCGGGCGTCCAGCCGCTGCTCGGGCTCGTCCAGCACCAGCAGGTCGTGCGGCCGTACGAAGGCCGAGGCCAGCAGCAGGGACTGGGTCTGCCCCGACGAGAGCGCCGAGGGCCGGGATCCGGCGTGGCCGGCCAGCCGGTGGCCGGCCAGTACCCGGTCGACCGTCTCGCCGGCGCGGCGGCCGAGTCCGTGTCCGACGGCGACCAGCATCAGGTGCTCGCGCACCGTCAGGTCCGGATAGGCCGAGCCGGCCTCCATCACGGTGGCCACCCGGGCGCGGGTGCGGGGCGAGTCCTCGTGCAGGGGCTCGCCGTCGAAGCGGACTTCGCCCGACGTGGGCTGCTCGCGGCCGCACGCCAGCCGCAGGAGGGTCGACTTCCCCGATCCGTTGTCCCCCACCAGTACGGTGCACTGCGCCGACGCCAGCTCCATGGTGACCGCGCGCAGTACGCTCCGGTCCCCGTAACTGCGGCTGACGTCGGTCAGCCGGAGCAGGCTCCTGACCGGAGCCGCCTTGCGCGTCGCCTTCCGGGTCGCCTTCATGTCCGGTGCCTACTTCGGGTCTTCGACGGCCTCGTACACGGAGACGTGGCGGTGGCTGTTCGCGTCGAAGGCCTCTCCGCGCCAGCCGCCGCGGCGCTCCACCAGCCGCAGGCCGGCGAGGCGCGCCATCAGGTCGATCTCGGTGGGCCAGGCGTAGCGGATGACTTCCTGGGTCGGGCGCGGCACCCCGCCGTCGACGACGGTGTGGATGACGAGGATCAGCTGCCGGTCGCGCATGACGTGCGTGCTGTCGACCATCACGGAGGTGGGGGAGAGGTACCGGGTGCTGGTCTTCTCGCCCTCCTGCTGGTGGAAGGCGCGCGGTTCGAACGCCTCGATGACCACGCGGCCGCCGGGTGCCAGCTGCTCGCGCATCCGCTGCATGCACTGGACCTGGGCGTCGGCCGTCGTCGGGGCGAAGAAGGTGTTGAGGGCGATGAACACCACGTCGAACTCTTCGCCGGTGCCGCCGGTGGTGAAGTCGGCGGCCGTGGTGGCGACCTTCCCCTCCGGGTCCCGTGCCGCGAGCTTCTCCAGCATCTGCTCGGAACCGTCGATGCCGTGCACGGTCAGGCCGCGCTCGGCGAGCGGGATCGCGATCCGGCCGTTGCCCACGCCGAGTTCGAGGACGCGGCCGCCCTCCGGGGCCAGGTCGGCGATGAAGGCGACGGCGTCCGATATGTCCGGCGAGGCGGGCGGGTACATCAGGTCGTAGACATCGGCCAGGGCGTCGTAAGTGGTGGCGGAATCCATGGGTTTCTCTTTCGGAAGGGGCGTGCGGTGGTCGGTCTGCGCCGCCGCGGGAAGGGCGGCGGTGGTCGGTCTGCGCCGCCGCGGGAAGGGCGGCGGTGGTCGGTCTGCGCCGCCGCGGGAAGGGCGGCGGTGGTCGGTCTACGCCGCCGCGGTAAGGGCGGCGAGGTGGTGCTGCGGAAGGTCTGTCGGGGCGGCCTGGCTGCTGTAGGCGTAGGCGGCCGAGACGAGCGTCATGTGGTGGTGCCAGCCCGGGAAGGAGCGGCCCTCGAAGTCGCCGAGCCCGAGATCGCTCTCCATGTACCGCACGGCCTCCCGGGCGAGCCCCAGGGTCCGGGTCAGCGCGAGCAGTTCCTCGGTCCGGGCGTGCGGCATGTTGGTGATCCAGGTGCGCTGCGCGGGCCGGCCCGCGCGGCCGCGGGTCGTGAAGGCGCGGTACGCGCCCGGCCCCTGGTCCGCGCGCACCGGCCCCGGCAGCGCCGTCGCGGCGCGGGCGAGGGGCAGGTGCGCGGGGACCGCCACCACGAAGTCGTGGCCGCGGTGGGCGAGGCCGCGGACGAAGGCCTCCGCGCCGGGGCGCGAGGACGTGTCGGCCACGACCGGTACGGCGGGCAGCCGGGTGTGCGCGGCCAGCGCGTCCACGAGGCCGAGGGCCTGCTCCTCGGCGGAGCGGTGGCCGATGCCGTCGGGGATGCGGACCCGGCGCCTGCGGACGGGGTCCGCGGTCCAGCACTCGGGCAGGTACAGCGTCCAGTCGACCGGCAGCGCCCCGTGGCCGCCGGCCAGGAACAGCCCGGTGCCGACCTGTCCGTTGACGGAGCGCCCGTCGACCGGGCTGAAGCGGCGGTGCACCCCGCAGGAGTGGTCGCCGCGCTTGCGCAGGACCACGTCGTCGAGCACCCAGGCGCGGGGGGCGGTGTGCTCCTCCGCCCAGCGCGTGAGCTCCCGGCGGACCGGTTCCCAGTCCCACGGGCTGGCGTTGACGAACTGGTGCAGCGACTGGAAGGCCGTCTCCCGGTCCGATACGGCGGCGGCGAGCCGCCGCACCGTCTTCTTGCCGGACGTGCCGAGCAGCCCGCGCAGGTACACCTCGGCCCATCGGCGCTGGTCGGTCCGGCGGAGGCTGCCGAAGGTGGCCTCGGCGAACACTGAGATCATGCAAAAACAATAGCGAACGTTCTGTTTTTTTCCAGGGGTGATCCACGGCGGCGGACTACTTCGGCAAGTCGGCGGGAACGACGCCCGTTGAGGGGGCGTCAGGTGTCTCGCGGTTCGAGACAGGCCCGGAATCCGGCACGTTTTTGGCAACTAGGCCTTGCCGGAGGGCCCGGTGTTTCGCAGGCTGGCCACCGCGGGCGGCGCGGGGGTGACCGCCGGCGCACGACATCCACGTACGCACGCACACAAACCACCCACGCAAGGCACCCACGCCAAGCACTCGCGCAGGACATCCACGCAGGGCATCCACGCGCGACTGATCCGGGTGGGCGACATCGGAGACACATGGTGAAGCAGGAGAGGGCGGTCCGGACGCGCAACACCGCGGTGCAGGCGGCCGCCTCGGAGTTCTACCGCGCCGGATACGGCGGCACGTCGCTGAAGGCCATCAGCCAGACCGCGGGCATCTCCATGGGCGCCGTCACCTTCCACTTCGACAGCAAGGCCGAACTCGCCGAAGCCGTCGCCGAGGAGGGGTGCTCGGCGGTGCGGTCGGCGCTCGACGAGGCGGCCGGGCGGCGCCGCGGGAAGGCCCTGGACGACCTCGGGAGCCTGCTGCTGGAGCTGGCTCGCCTGCTGCGGGACGACGTCACCGTGCGCGCGAGCGCCCATCTGGCCCGGGAGCTGCCCGACGTCGAGGACTGGACCTCCCTGTGGCACCCGGTCGTGGCGGGGCTCGCCCAGGAGGCCCACGAGCGGGGCGAACTGCACGCCCCCGCCGACCCGGCGAGCGTGACGGCGCTGGTCGCGCACCTGCTCTGGGGCGCCGAGGCCACGCTGCGCGGCGCGTACCCGGACGGCCAGGGCGCCGCGCTGGACCAGCTGGAGGGCGTCTGGCTCCTCGTCCTGGAGGGCATAGGCCCGGACGCGCCGTAGGCCGTCTCCTTCGGATCAGGCCGGGGCCGCGTCCCGCCCCAGGGCCCCGCGGTACCAGGCCGCGGCCGCCGCCAGGCGGGCCAGCGGGCCCGGGCCGGGGGGGCAGGCGGCCAGGCTCCAGACCTCGTCGCTGCGGTACCAGTGGTCCCGCGCCAGCAGGGAGAACTGCCGTTCGCTCACGGCCCCCGGCGCGGCCCGCAGCAGGCGCAGGCACTCCTCCCACGCCAGGTCGGCACGCGCCCGCGGCAGCACCCCCAGGTCCGCGAGCTCCGCCAGCAGCTCGCCGTTGCGCACGGGCACGGGGTGAGCGGCGTGGAACACCCGCCCGGTCACCGCGCCGCCGCCCCCGGGGAGGACCGCGAGGGCGGTGACGAGCCGGGCCAGGTCGCCGACGTCGACAGCGGAGAGAAGGCCCCGGCCGCCGTCCCACCGCCCGGGCACCCGGTCCACGAGCTCGGCGAGGGCCGGGACCACCCACCGGTCCCCGGCGCCCAGCACCGCGCCCGGCCGCAGTACGACGGCTCCCGCCGCCAGGGCGTACGCCTCCCCGGCCAGCCGGGTCCGGCTGGTGGCCGACACGGGAGCCGGCTCCAGCTCGCCGACGGCGGGGCCCCGGTGCGGCCCGGGCCCGTACACCGCGGCCGTGGACAGGTGGACCACCCGGCCGGTCCCGGCCCGGACGGCCTCGGCCATCAGGGCGGCCGTGCCGCGGACGTTGACCGCCTCGCACAGGGCCTCGTCCGGGCTCACCACCCCGGCCAGGTGCACCAGCACGTCCGCGCCCTCGCACACCCCCGCCACGGACCCCGGCCGTTCGAGGTCCGCCCGCACCCACTCGGCCGCTCCGGCCGCGCCCGCCCCCGGCGGCCGCCGCCCGACGGCCCGCACGGACACGTCCGGCCGGCGGCCGAGCTCGCGGAGCGCGGCCGCCCCGATGAAGCCCGTCGCGCCGGTGAGCACCACCCGCAGCCGGCTCACCGGGCGGTGGCGCGCAGCTGCGCCAGCGTCCGGGGCGTGGCGATGCACGGCAGGAAGTACTTCCACAGCGCGGCGACCCGCTCCAGCAGGTCCACGCGCCCCGTCGCGATCTGCGAGAACAGCTGCGTACCGCTGTACGCGCCGACCAGGACCTGGGCGAACTCCCGCTCGTCCACGCCCGGCAGCAGCTCGCCCCGCTCCCGCGCCACGACGAGCAGGGCGTGGAACTGCTCCACCCACTGCTGGTACGCCGTGTCGTCCTGGAGCCCGAACTCGCCCTGCTCGACGGCGAGCCGCACACCGGCCCGGAACAGGACGTTCTGCTGGAGCTCCCGGCCCACGTGGAAGGTGATGTCGATCAGCCGCTGGAGCCCGTCCTCGCCCGGCGGGAGCTGTACGTAGTCCCCCTGGGCGAGCATGACGGCCCGGGCGAGCTCCACCTTCGACGCGAAGTGGAAGTACATGCCGCCCTGGGTGACCCCCGCCCGTCCCATGATCATGCTGATGCTCGCGCCGTGGAAGCCGAGTTCGTCGAACGTCTCGGCTGCGGCGCGCAGGATCGCCTCCCGCGTCCTCAACGCACGGTCCTGCTTCAACCCCGCCATGGATCACACCACCAGCCACTCGACAAACAAAACGAACATTCTCTATTTTACGGAGTGGCCGCCGTCGACCGTCAGCGCGGGGGCTGCACACGCACGCAAGTGCACGCAAGGGGGAACATGCTCGTCACCGCCCATGGGCCGATATCCGCCGGAGCGCCGGCGCTGACCACCACGGTGCCCAGGGAATACGTCCACCGCGCCGCCCATTCCGAGGTCTTCCTCACGGGCTGGCAGCGTACCGGCGCCCACGACTTCACCATCACCGCCCAGTGGCCGCGCAGCCACAGCTTCTACACCGCCACGGCGGGCCTGCACGATCCGCTGATGCTCTGCGAGACCGTGCGCCAGACCTTTCCGCTGCTGCTGCACACCGCGTACGGGACCCCGCTCGGCCACCAGCTGAGCTGGTCGAGGTTCGGCTACGCCCTCAACCCGCACGCGCTCCACGTCGGCTGGACGCCCGCCGAGCTGGAACTGCGCGTCACCTGCTCGGAGTTCGTCCTCCGCCGGGGCATCCCCGCCGCGGTCTCCCTCGACATCGCCGTCTTCCGCGAGGGCACCCAGATCGCCGTCGCCGACACCCGCTTCGGCTGCATCGCGCCCGCCGTCTACCGGCGCGTCCGCGCGGATCGCTCCGACGTCCGGCGGGTGTTCGCCGCCGTGCCCGGCCCGGTCGCGCCCCTCGCCCCGGCCCTGGTGGGCCGCGACAACGTACGCGACGTCGTGCTCGGCCGCGAGGAGGGCCCGGGCCGCTGGCCCCTGCGGGTGGACACCGCCCACCCCGTCCTCTACGACCACCCCGTCGACCACGTCCCCGGCATGGTCCTGCTGGAAGCCGCCCGCCAGGCCGCCCACGCCGTGCGCCCCTCGGCGGAACCGGTGCTGCCGACGTCGATGGACGTCACCTTCCACCGCTACGTCGAGTTCGACTCGCCCTGCCTGATCGAGGCCCGGACCGCCTCCTCCCCCGGATCGGCCCCCGGGACCCTCCGGGTCGACGCCGTCCAGGACGGGGAGGCCGCCTTCACGGCCGAGGTCACCGTCGCCCCGATCCCCTGACCGGTCCGCCCGGTCCCTGACCGGTCCGCCCGCTCCCGCACCGCCCCGTCCCCGGTCGCCCGCGCGCCGGGGGCGGGGCTAGCGTGGAGGGACGTACGGCAGCGGGAGGCCGGGCATGACGAGACGGTGGCGCAGCGCGGCGGTGGGGGCGGCCGCGATCGGTCTGGTGGTGGTTCCCGCCGGCCTCGGGGCCGGCTACGCCTGGGAGGCCGCGGTGCCCGTGGCCGGAGTCGTCGGCGCTCCCGCGTCCGAGGAGTTCCCGCAGCTCACGCCCGCCGTGGCGGCCAAGCTGGACGAGGCCGTCCAGAAGGTGCTCAAGGAGGCCGGGGTGCCGGGCGTGGTCGTCGCGCTCTCCGCCCCCGGCAAGGGCGAGTACGTACGGGCCTTCGGGACCGCCGACAAGGCGACCGGGGCGCCGATGCGCACCGACGTGAACCAGCGGATCGGCAGCGTGACGAAGACCTTCACCGTCACCGCCCTGCTCCAGCTGGTCGACGCGGGCAGGGCCGGGCTGGACGACCCCGTCGGGAAGTACGTCGCGGGCGTGCCGAACGGCGACCGGATCACGCTGCGCGAACTGGCCGGGATGCGCAGCGGGCTCTACAACTACTCCGAGGACGAGGCGTTCTTCAAGGCCCTCACGGCCGATCCCCGGCGCCCCTTCACCCCGCAGGAGCTGCTGTCGTACTCCTTCCGCCACCCGGTGCTGTTCGAGCCCGGAGCGAAGTTCGACTACTGCAACACCAACACGATCCTGCTGGGCCTGGTGGTGGAGAAGCTGAGCGGGATCCCCCTGAACCGGTACATCGACGAGCGGGTGGCCAAGCCCGCCGGGCTGCACCACACCCTCTTCCCGACGGGCGCGCAGTTCCCGGAGCCGCACGCGCAGGGCTACACCGACCAGACCGCCTCGGGCAGGACCGAGGACGCCGCCGACTGGAACCCCTCCTGGGGCTGGGCGGCCGGAGCGATGGTCTCGGACCTCCCCGACCTGCGGAGCTGGGCGAAGACCCTGGCCACCGGCACCCTGCTGACCCCGGCCACCCAGGCGCAGCGGCTGAAGGTGGTCGAGGCGCTGCCGGGCGCCGGCTACGGCCTGGGCGTCTTCGACGTGCAGGGGTGGGTCGGGCACAACGGATCACTGCCGGGCTACCAGGACCTGGTGGTCTACCTCCCCGGGTCGCAGGCGACGCTGGTGGTCATGCTGAACACGGACATCGCCCACGAGGGCAACGAGCCGAGCACCCTGTTCGGCGAGGCGATCACCAGGATCGTCACCCCGCAGCACGTCTTCTCCCTGCCCGCCCAGCCCGTCACCGGGCACTGACGCGCGTTCCTCCGGGCCCCGTTCCCCCGCACCCGCGCACAATGGACGCCGGCGCGCGAACGGATCAAGGAGAGACGCATGTTCGGCAAGGCGGAAACCCAGGGCGGCGACGGCGCGGGCGGCACGGTCACGGACGGGGCCTCCGGCGTCGTGCTCCGCGTGGCGGGGGAGGCGGACCTGGACACGGCCGCGGAACTCTTCCGCGGCTACCTCGACTTCTACGAGGTGACCGTCCAGGACAGCGGCGCCCCGCGGGAGTTCCTCGCGGAGCGCATCGCCGCGGGGGAGTCGCTGGTGCTGCTCGCCGACGCGCCCGGGATCCCCGGCACGGTCGGGTTCGCACAGGTCTACCGGGCCTTCTCCTCCCTCACCCTGCGCACGGCGTGGATCCTCAACGACCTGTACGTGGCCCCGGCCGGCCGCCGCACCGGCGCGGGCCGGGCGCTGCTGCGCGAGGTGCTGCGCCGGGCGCGGGAGGCCGGGGTGGCGGGGGTGCAGCTGGAGACCGCGTACGACAACCGCGTCGCGCAGGGGCTGTACGAGTCCGAGGGCTTCGTGCGCGAGGAGTTCCACGTCTACTTCCACGATCTCGGCTGAAACATTTGCCGGGGGCCGTCGCGTCGATGGGGTGAGACGGACGCGAGGGGGAGTGCATGCGGCAGGGTCGCAGAGACGGGTTCCGCGAGTTCGCGGCGGGCCGGTCGGGTCATCTGTACCGGTCGGCCTGTCTGCTGGCCAGCGGGGACACCCACCTCGCCGAGGACCTCGTACAGGAGACCCTGGGGCGGATGTACCTGCTGTGGGGCCGGATCTCGCGCATCGAGAACCCGGCCGCGTACGCGCAGACGGTGCTGGTCCGGGTCTTCCTGACGCACCAGCGCCGCCGCTCGGCGGGGGAGCGCCCGTTCGGGGAGTTCCCCGCGGCCGACGGCGCGCAGCCGGTGGCGGGCGGTACGGATCCGGCGCTGCGGCTGACGCTGCTGGACGCGCTGGGGCGGCTGGCGCCCAAGGACCGGGCGGTGCTGGTGCTGCGGTACTGGGAGGACCGCAGCGTCGAGGAGACCGCCGAGGCGATGAAGGTCACCTCGGCGGCCGTACGGACCCGGACCTCCCGGGCGCTGTCCCGGCTGCGGGGGCAGCTGGGCGGCAGCCTCGCCGAGTTCGCGGGCCAATGAGGCCCCGGTGCCGTCCTCCCCGGCGCCGTCCTCCCCTCCGCCCTGTCCCTCTCCCCGCCAACCAAGTGGAAGGTCTGGTTCCGCATGCCCCCCATGCCCCTTGAAGACGAGCTCGGCGAAGCCCTCCGGAGCGCGGGTGCCGCCTTCACCCCGGACCCGCAGGCCCTGGTGGCGGCGGGCGAACGCCGCGGACGCCGCCTCGTGGCCCGCCGCCGGGCCGCCGTGGCCGGGGGCTCCGTACTGGCCCTCGCCCTGGTCGGCACGGCCGGAGCCTGGACCGGCGGCCTGATCGGGGGCGACGGCAAGGGCGAGGTCGCCTCGGCGCCCGCCCTGCCCAGCCGGGGCCCGGCCCGGCCGCCGGGAGACGGACCGGAGGAACGCGGGGGCACCGGGGCGGTCACCGCGCAGCAGATGACCGAGATCCTGAAGTCGCTGATGCCGGCCGGGCAGTTCACCGCCGCCGAGAGCCGCGGCAGCGACAGCCAGGGCCCGATGGCGACGGGACTCTTCGACGACGGCAAGGGCCAGGGCCGGGTGGGCATCCTGCTCACCCGGATCGACCCGGCCGGCGGGATGGCCAAGGAGATGACCACCTGCCCCGACCGCCGGAACGTGGCCTTCGACTCCTGCAAGGAGGAGAAGCTGCCCGACGGGTCCCGGCTGCTGCTCATCCAGTCCTACGACTACCAGGACTCCCGGAAGTCGGTGAAGGACTGGCGGGCCACCCTCGCCACCCCGCAGGGCTACCTCCTCGACGCCCAGGAGTTCAACGCGGTCCAGAGCAAGCAGGCCCGCCCCACCCGCCCCGAACCCCCGCTGGGCATGGACCGGATGAAGGCCCTGGTGCTGTCGGACAAGTGGCGCCCGGCCCTGGCGGACCTGCCGCCCGCACCCTCGGAGAGCGGCCCCCCGACGGGCCCCGCCAAGGGCCCCGAGGAGGACGCCGAGATGTTCCTGGCGACCCTGCTGCGCGGCTACGAGATCCCTGTCGCGGACAGGGGCGGCGACGGCGGCTACGGCTACGTCGTCCTCGACGACGGCAAGGGCCGCTCCCTGGTCGAGCTCCGCGTCCAGCGGGTCAAGGACAGCAGCGGCTTCCCCGAAGACGCCACCGCGACGACCGACGGCATCCGCGCGAAGGTCACCCAGGGCCCCGCCGAGGGCAACGCCCCCGGGGTGGTCCGCTGGTCCGTGGACACCCTGCGGCCCAACGGGGTGCGGATCACGGTCTCCGCGTACAACGCGCCCAAGCAGACGGGTCCGGCGAGCCGCACGGCGCCCGCGCTCACCGCGGAGCAGGTCAAGGAGGTCGCGCTGAACCGGCACTGGAGGGACGTCTACGGGCGCTGACGGGACGGGTTCATTTCGCGTCGGCGTAGCACTCCACCACCGCCGTGGTGAACGGGAAGCGGACCGGGGTGTCCCCGAAGGTGATCCGGCCCGCCCGGTCCCCGGCGGCGCGGACCGCCTCGACGACGGCCTCCGCCTCCTCGGCGGGACAGTGCACGATCACCTCGTCGTGCTGGAAGAACACCAGCTCCGCCCGCATCCCGGCGGTGGCCTGCCGCAGCGCCGCCAGCATCAGCAGGGCCCAGTCGGCGGCGCTGCCCTGCACGACGAAGTTGCGGGTGAACCGCCCGCGGGCGCGGGTGTTGGCGGAGGCGTAGGACGGGGTCCACCCGGTCACCTCGGAGTCGGCGCGCTCCGGCTCCTGCTCCTGCGGGATGCCGGCCTCGTCGGCCTCGGCGGCGCCGACGGGCGGCGGGCAGGTGCGGCCCAGCCAGGTCCGTACGAGCCGCCCCTCCTCGCCCGCGCGGGCCGCGTCGTCCACGTACGCGACGGCGCGGGGGAAGCGGCGGCGCAGCGCGGCCAGGTTCTTCAGGCCGTCCCCGGAGGTCTGGCCGTAGACCGCGCCGAGCACGGCGATCTTGGCCTTGTCGCGGTCGCCGGAGAAACCCTGGCGGGACACGGCCGTGTAGAGGTCCTCGGGACGCCCGGCCACCTCCATGAACGCCGGGTCGCGGGAGATCGCGGCGAGGACGCGCGGCTCCATCTGGTCGGCGTCGGCCACGACGAGCCGCCACCCCGGGTCGGCGACGACCGCCCGGCGGATCACCTTGGGGATCTGCAGGGCCCCGCCGCCGTTGGTGACCCAGCGGCCGGTGAGGGTGCCGCCGGGGATGAACTCGGGGCGGAAGCGGCCGCCCCGGACCCAGTCCGCGAGCCAGGACCAGCCGTGGGCGGTGTAGATCCGGTACAGCTTCTTGTACTCCAGGAGCGGCGCGACGGCGGGGTGGTCGATCTCCTGGATCGCCCAGCGGCGGGTGGACCCGAGCCGGATGCCGGCCTGCGCGAAGGCCTTGATCACGTCGGCGGGCAGGTCGGGGCGCACCCGGCGGCCGAAGGCGGCGGAGATCTCGTCGGTGAGCTCGGCGAGGCGGCGGGGCTCGCCGCCGCCGGCGTACCGCTCGCCGAGCAGCTCGGTCAGCAGGGCCCGGTGCACGTCGGCCCGCCAGGGCAGGCCCGCCCGGTGCATCTCGGCGGCGATGAGGAACGCGGCCGACTCGGAGGCGGTGAGCAGGCGCAGCCGGTCGGGGTGCGCGGTGGCGGCGATCCGGCGGGCCTGGTCGGCGTGCACGGCGAGCAGGGCGTCGAGGGGGAGCGGCGCGGCGGCCCCCGGGTCGACGTCGAAGAGGGAGTCCTGCGCGGCGGCCCGCGCGGGCTCGGCGGCGCGCTGCGGGGGGTCCGGCGGGACGGGCGCGTCGTTGAGCCGCGCCCAGGCCGCCGCCGCCGAACGGGGCTCCCCGGAGCGGCCCTCGTGGGCGAGGAGCAGCAGCTCGGCGTCCTCGATGTCGTAGCACCGCTCGACGCGGGTGCCGGCGGCGAGGATGCGGGGGTACACGGCGGCGGTGGACCGCCAGACCCAGCGGGTGCCGGGGGGAGCGGAGCGGATCGCCTCCGCGGGGGTGGCGGTGGTGATGCGGTCCGCGCCGGGGCGCAGGGGGGTGGCGTGCCACTGGCCGCCGGCGGTTTCGGCGAGGGCCCAGGGGGTGGTGGGGTGGTCGCTCACGGGTGCGAGTGTCCCACCGGGGTCTGACACCGCCGATGCCCTGGCCGGGCGTGCCGCTGCGCGGGCCGCTCCCCTACCCGCCCTTCGCCCGTTCCCCGGGGGCTCCGCCCCTGGACCCCCGCGCCTCAAACGCCGGCGGGGCTGTCTATAGCCCGTCCGGCGTTTGAGGACCGGGGTC